>QNCH01000116.1 GCA_003645745.1 Candidatus Omnitrophota bacterium | reverse complement strand
TCTTCAAAACTTAACAGCCGCGAAGGGATTAAACGCAGAGCCAACCCATGCAAGCCTTTTTGTTTATAAATTGAGACTCTAAACCGCGCGACCTTTTCAAAAGCAAAACCAAAATCAACCCCTCCAAATTCATTAATTTTGTGCTGATGGTCGCTACTTGTAATCGATTTAACAAGATGTTCTGTATCTTCACGTGTTAATAGCGCGTAATTAAGCGGCATTAAAACATTATCCACTCTCAAAGTAGGAGGTTTACCTACAGTCAAATGTAAGTCTGAAGCATTATTTTGCACACAAATCTGGAGTAAATTCTCAATATTAATCATCTTTCTAACCTTTCTAATAAGCTCTATACTCAAACGTAATTGGTTTGCAATTTTATGATGTCCCCCTGCACCGCATTTTGAAACGTTCTTCAATCGCCAAACCTCAACGCAGCGAGCTGCGCCTGCGGTTTGGCTTAGGTCAGAACGTTCCAATATAGGGCACAGAAAAACGCCTAAATTTTACGAACCAATTACATCAGAAGTTATCCAGAATAAAAAACAAAAGCCTGTCATTTTTTTTAATCAACATCATTTTGTGTACTCCTTACTAATTCATGAAAACTAGTAAGTCCTGAAAGCACTTTTTGCACTGCATGCTCTTTAAGAGTCATCATTCCTTCAGATTTTGCTTGTTCCCGAATTTCAAAATTCAAAGCATTTTTATTAGCAAGGAGGCGAACTTTTTCACTAATCACTAAAAGTTCAAAAATGCCCACCCTGCCAAGATAACCAGTATAAGAGCATTTTTTACATCCTTTAGCACGAAAAAGCACTTCAGGTAATTTTGATGATGAGAATTCTAAAATTCTTAATTCACTTTTTGGCGGCGTGTAAGGCTCTTTACAATCAGGGCAAAGCAGCCGAATAAGCCTTTGAGCTAAAACAGCACGCAAAGTAGCAGCAGCAAGATATGGCTTAACCCCCATATTTATTAGCCTGGTAACAGCGCTGCAAGCATCATTGGTATGTAATGTACTTAAAATTAAATGGCCGGTAAGCGCGGACTGGATAGAAATAGCGGCAGTTTCTATATCTCTGATTTCTCCAACCATAATCACATCCGGAGCCTGCCTTAACATTGACCGCAAAACCTTTGAAAAACTTAAGCCTATTTTTGGTTTTACCTGTACTTGATTAACACCATACACTTGATACTCAACAGGGTCCTCTACTGTAAGAATCTTTTTCCTTGTTTTATTAATACTGTTAAGTACAGCATAAAGAGTAGTACTTTTACCGCTTCCTGTAGGGCCGGTTACTAAAATAATACCATTAGGCAGGTTGATCATATTTTTAAAATTCTCTAACTGCGCGTCAGAGAAACCAAGGTCATCAAACCCCATAACTTTTTTATCTAAAATACGTAAAACAACACTTTCCCCGTGATGCGCAGGTAGGGCAGAAATTCTCAGGTCAAGCTCACAATTATTTACAATCATCCGAATACGGCCATCCTGAGGCAAGCGCTTTTCCGCGATATTCATTTTAGCAAGCAATTTTACCCTGCTGATTATTGAAGCTTGAAGCTTCTTAGCCGGAGGCTGTACTTCCTGCAGCAATCCATCAATTCTGTAACGAATACGTAATTTATCCGCCATAGGTTCAATATGGATATCACTGGCTCTTCTTTTATGGGCATCAGAAATTAACATATTTAAAAGCTGCACCACTGGCGCGTCATCTTTAATTACACTATATGCGTCATCATCCTGAATCTGCTGTATAGTAATCGTTTCTTTATCTTCATCATAATTTCTACGCAAAAAATCATCCATCTGCTGTTTTTGAATTAATTCTGCTTTTATTTTATATCCAAAAACTTCTATAAAATAATCTATTGCAAGAAAATTAAAAACCGTATCAAACGCAACTGTAAGCAAATCATCCGCAAGATGTAACGGCAAAATACGAAAACGATAGGCAAACTCAGAAGCTACTATATCCCTGACCTGTGGTGTAATATTAAAGGCAGATGGGTCAACAAAAGATAACCCTAAATCTTCGATAATCAAGCTATTAAGATTTTCATCACAATTAACCCCAAGGCTGGATAAGATATTAACCATAGTTTCCTTACCAGCCAGCTGCATCTGTAAAGCACGCTGTAAATTGTTTCCAGTGATGATCCCTTTACTTACAAAAAATTCAGTAATAACTTTCTGTTTATTCAGCATTAACAGCCCTGGGGTAAGCACAATCTTACTAACTGCACAAAAGAATCAGCTTTCAAACTAGCTCCGCCGACAAGAGCACCGTCAATGTCAGGTTGTGCCATAATTGCCTCTACATTTTCAGGTTTAACACTTCCCCCATATAAAATTCGTAAATGCTCAGCAACTGAAGCGCCAAAATTATCAGTGATCATTTTACGAATAAAAGCATGCACTTCCTGAGCCTGCTCAGGGCTAGCATTCCGGCCAGTACCAATTGCCCATACAGGTTCATACGCGATAATTATATCTTTAAGCTCATCAGCGCTTAATCCCTGTAATGCTCCGTTAATATGATCACTAATTACATCAAAGGTCTTATTCATCTGCCTGTCTTCTAACCGTTCCCCTACACAAACAATTGGGATTAACCCTGTTTTTAAAGCAGCCTTCAATTTTTTATTTACAAATTCATTAGTTTCTTTAAAAATACTTCTACGCTCAGAATGCCCGATAATCACATATTTACAATTAACATCTTTAAGCATTACCGGAGAAATCTCACCTGTAAAAGCCCCTGTTTCTTTCCAAAACAAATTCTGCGCGCCCAATTCTATATTAGAACCTTCAATTTCCAAAGACACACTGTACAAAGCAGTAAAAACAGGACAAACTATAATATCAATATCCTTTACATCTTTAAGCTCCATACTCATCTGCCGCACTAATTCTAAACCTTCACTTATAGTTTTATTCATTTTCCAATTTCCCGCAATAACTAAACGCCTCATAATTTATTTCCCTCCTTACTGTCCCTTATTGACTTGTAATATTATCATCTGTTGCAGCCAAATTTTCATCAGGCCCCGCGGAAATTATTGTATACGTATCACCATCACTTGCATAAGAATAATCAGTGCCCCACGGATCATGCAAAGCAGCATTAGGAATAACGCCATTTAAATCCCGTTTTTTAAAATTAATGTATGGCCCATTCCAGTCAGGATTAGCGCTATATGTTCCAACATCAGCTAAAAAATTAACTAAATCTTTGATCGGATTACCTGTAGGAACAGGGTATTGCCCAAAATCAGTATGATACATAGATAAAGCAGTTTCTAAAGAAGCAATCATTGTTTGTGTCTGATAAATTTTTGCTTTTCTGCGCGCGAATTTTCCCGCACTTGAAATTAAACCAAATAATATTGAAATAATGCTCAATACAACCAAAATTTCAATTAAACTAAATCCCTTAAACCATATATTTCCTCTTTGCCTTCTGAAATCAGCACTATAATTATATTTTATTTTCATTCTTTATCCCTTAATGCCGCGACTCCGGGAAGCTCAACACCTTCCAAAAATTCTAAACTAGCACCGCCTCCGGTAGAAACATGACTCATTTTGTCCGCTACTCCAAACTTTCTCACAGCACTCGCAGTATCTCCTCCTCCAATAATAGTTACCGCGTCTGAGCCAGCAATAAAACCAGCTACCTGCTTTGTACCTCCGGCAAAAGCAGGCAGTTCAAACACACCTACCGGCCCATTCCAGAGAATCGCTTTAGCTGAGGAAATTTTTTCTTTAAATAACTGCACAGTTTGCGGCCCAATATCTAAACCAAGCATACCCTGCGGAATCTGCTCCCCGACAAGCTCAGCCCGCGCATCAGGAGAAAAACTATTTGCTGCTAAATTATCAACTGGCAAAACTATTTCAATATTTTTAAGTTCAGCCTTTTTAAGGATATCGAGAGCTAAATCTATTTTATCTGCTTCCAGTTTAGAATTGCCAATCTCTTTACCCTGAGCTTTTAAGAATGTATATGCCATGCCGCCGCCGATTAAAAAACAATCAACTTTATCCATAAAATTCTCAATCATTTTTATTTTATCAGAAACCTTTGCCCCTCCCAAAATTGTGATAAACGGATGCTCAGGAGTTTCTACTGCTTTACTTAAATATTCAATTTCTTTTTCCAGTAAAAATCCCGCGTAAGCAGGTAAATAATGAGTAATACCCTCAGTAGAAGCATGAGCGCGATGTGCAGTACCAAAAGCGTCATTAACAAACAAATCCGCTAAACGCGCTAATTGACGGGCAAAATCAGGATCATTTTTTTCTTCCTCTTGATGAAAACGCAGATTCTCCAATAAAATTACTTTTTCTTTAGCAGAATTAACTGCCTGTTCCACAAAACTACCCACACAATCATCTAATTTTTTTACCTCTATATTTAAAAGCTCTGATAACCTTTTAGCCACTGGTGTAAGCCGCAATTTTTCCACAACTTTCCCTTTCGGCCTGCCAAGATGGCTGATTAAAATAATTTTATCCGCGTTCTGTTCTAAGCAATACTTAATTGTAGGCAATGCCGCGGTAATCCTTAAGTCATCTGTAATCTGCGCGTTCTCATCTAAAGGCACATTAAAATCAACCCTGATCAACACTTTTTTCCCTTTTATCTCTGGATCACGTAATGTCATTTTATGCATTAGTTAACTCCTTTAAAATAAATTAAATAAATTATCAATATCATTTTCCCAGTTTTCGGGATTGATTGCAATATATTTTTTGACAGCGTTTAATGAACGTTCGTTTCTGATAATGTGATCGTAAAAAAAACGTTGCCAAATGGTTATACTCAAACCTATTACGTTTGACTATATTCACCAAATATATTCTTTTTGTTTTTTGAACAAACGGTTACAAAATAATATCCATTTAAGGAATAATCGTAATTTCTTGATCTGTTTTGTTTTTAGATTAACATTTTTGTCATTTTTGTATTTATAATATTAAAAGCAGGTATTTTATGGAGTGGCTTTAGCCGCGGAATAAAATTACCTACATTGCTTTGTTATGTTTTTATTTTTATAATTTTTTAAGTTATTTTCATCATTATCCCAATTTGCAGGGTTGTTTTTTATATATTCACGGATACGATTTAAATTATATTCATCGCGAGTAATGTGTTCGTAATAATTGCGTTGCCATAAACAAACGTTAGGAGTTTTGTTCATTTGATTTATGCGTTTTGCAGAAAATGTTTTAAATTGACGTACAATTTCCGGCAATCCATGTATTGTAGGGGCGGGTTCTAAACCCGCCCTTTCCCTTTTACCATTAATTATTTTTTCATTATATTCATTGCCATTTGTTGATTGTTCATGATTATATTTGTTTATTGATAAATGATTATGATTC
>QNCH01000115.1 GCA_003645745.1 Candidatus Omnitrophota bacterium | reverse complement strand
TACAATCAAAATCGATGAATAAGTATAAGGATAATGTAGGCCAGTGTAAAACAGATAAAACCATTGTTAAAAAATCTATAGTGTTACCAAAAGAAGACAGTTCAGATTTAGTTGTTGAGGATAACTTTGTTGCTCAAAGTTTAATGAATAATGAAGCATATATTAACTATTATCAGCAGATAAACCAGCAGTTAAGGGCATCAGTAGTTTGCCCTCAATATTTTAGCAATGGTGATGTTGTTTTATCTTTTGGAGTTAATTATAAGGGGGAGTTAAAATTTGTAGAAATAGTAGATAATCAGTCTTCAGATGATGTTGTTTTAAGAAATACTGCTCTTCAAATTGTCAAAGAGTCTTCACCTTTTCCACCTTTTCCTGAGAGCTTATGCCGTATGCAGCTTACATTCAATGTTGTGATTTGTTTTCGTGGAAAGAGTTAATACATTGCATAAACAAAGATACTATCGTAATTATACTTATAATAATTTTGATTTGGTAAGATTTGAAGTAGAATATTATGAGAGTAATTTGTTAATTTGTGCAAAAAAAAATTTAAAAAAACACGCGCAAGAATGGTTAATTTATTTTCATCAGCAAGTTAATGGTTATTTAGAAAAGAATCCTTTGTTTAAAGCATCTTTATGCGCGGTAGAAATCGATGAGTCTGCTCCGGAAATAATTATCGCAATGGCTAAAGCCGGGCAAAAAGCGGATCTAGGGCCTATGGCCGCGGTTGCAGGTGCAATTGCTGAATTTGTAGGCAAAAAGCTGCTAAGCTTTAGTGATGAAATTATTGTGGAAAATGGCGGGGATATTTTCATTGCTGTAAAAAAACAAAGGAGGATAGGTATCTTTGCAGGCGCAGGCAATATCTATAATAGATTGGCAATAAAATTATCTGCTTTTGATACTCCTTGCGGTATTTGCGCGTCAAGCGGAAAGTTTGGACATTCATTAAGTTTTGGTAAAGCTGATATTTTAGTTGTCTTAGCAAAATCTACACTTGTTGCGGATGCTTTTGCTACGTCTATAGGTAATCAAATTAGTCAGGTAGATGATGTTAGCAGAGTTTTGGATACAGTTAAGAGCAGCAAGTTTATTCAAGGAGTAATTGCGGTTGTTGGTGATAAGTTAACCGTTTATGGCAATATTGAGCTTGATATCCTCAAACCTATTACGTTTGAGGATACTATATGATTAAAAATTGGGGCAGGTTAAAATAGGGCAAATTTATTTTGCCAGATCAGGAAAAATAATTGACAATTAATTATGATGTTTGTATAATAAATAGCTTATAAACGTAATAGGTTTGAGTCTAAATATTTTAAAAATTAAAATAATTATTTTAGGAAGGATGTGTTAACGTGGCAAAAGTTCATATATCTAAAGGTGAGCCGTTAGAAAAAGCTTTGCGTATTTTTAAGAAAAAATTGGCCAAAGAAGGAGTGTTAAAAACAGTCAGGGCAAAAGAACATTATGAGAAACCTAGTGAGCGAAAAAAAAGAAAGGCAAAAAGAGCAAAAATTTTATAAAATATATACTTAAACGCAATTGGTTTGTAAAATTTAGTCGTTTCCATGTGCTCTATATTGGAACGTTCTGGTCTAAGTCAAACCGCAGGCGCAGCTTGCTGCGGTTAGGATTTGCGAATGAAGAACGTTTCAAGATACAGTGCAGGGGAATGTCATAAAATTACAAACCAATTACGTTTGAGTATAATGTATTTTTTTATGGGAAAATTGATTGTTTATTTTTATATACTCAAACCAATTACGTTTGAGTATATCCTAAGGGATAAATATGGCTTTTGCTATATCTACTACATGGAATGCTGCGTTGCATAATAATGCTGATGCAATTGTAGGTCAAATATGCGAATTGCATTTAAAAAATTTGGAATTAAGTTTTAACCTTTCTTCTCAGATTGTCCAGGAATTTCTAACCTTAAAAGAGCAGGGCGTTATACATATTCATAGTGTGCATAATTTTTGTCCTGTGCCTGACGATCACAACAGATTAACTTTTCTCCCTGATTCTTTTTCATTGTCAGATACTGATGAGACGCAGCGTATTAAAGCAGTTAATTTAACTTGCGGTTCTCTACGTACTGCTAAGGATATTGGTGCGAAAGCCTTAGTTATTCATGCGGGCAGAGTTGAAATGCAGCAATTAACAAAAAAATTAGCTGCATTATATGAACAAGGGTTAAAAGGCTCGCAGGTATATAATGAATTGTTAACTCAAATGCGTATAGAACGTCAGTCTAAGAAAGAACCGTATTTCAGGGCACTTTTGCGTAGTATCGAGACTTTATTGCCAGAAGCAGCTAATCTTGAGATTAAACTTTGTTTGGAAAACAGGTATTATTTTCGTGAATTTCCATCATTGGATGAATTCGCGGAAATTTTTGGCTATTTTAACGATAATAAATACCTTTTTTATTGGCATGATACAGGGCACGCTCAGGTAGCGGAAAATTTAGGATTTTTTTCTCATTCAGATTATTTAAAAAGGTACGCGCATAAAATGTGCGGCATACATATTCACGATGCATCTGGAGCTTCAGACCATCAGCCTCCAGGACAAGGTAATTTGGATTTTAGAATGTTAATTCCTTATCTCAATGCTGAAATGATTAAAGTATTAGAGATTCATCAGCCGGCAACAGCGGCACAGATTGATAAAAGTATTTCATATCTAACCAATATTGGAATAGATGGATAAAAAATGTAGAATTATGCGCAGAAAACCAGTGGCAGCAGATAAGTTTTATCCTGCGGATAAATTTGCGTTACTAAATCAAATCGAAACAATGACTGTCTCAACTAAGCACAAACAGCAGGCTTTGGCTCTGATTGTGCCGCATGCAGGGTATGTTTATTCTGGAGCAGTTGCAGGCAAGGTTATATCTTTAGTGGAGATAACAGATACAGTTTTACTTTTAGGTCCAAATCATACTGGATTAGGCAAATTATATAGTTTGATGTGTTCTGGAATTTGGGAAACTCCTTTAGGCAATGTAAATATTAATCAGCAGTTAGCCAATATGATTGTTAAAGGATCAAAAATTATTGAAGAAGATAGGAAAGCGCATATTTATGAGCATTGTCTTGAAGTTGAACTACCTTTCCTGCAATATTATAATCCACGTTTAAATATTGTACCTTTAGTTGTCGCGGATACACAGATTAAGAGATTAAAAGAAGCAGCTCAGAATATAGCTAATACACTTAAAGCATTCTCAGAACAGGTATTGTTGGTTGTAAGTACTGATTTTTCACATTATGAGCCCCAAGAAGTGGCAAAGGAGAAAGATTCAGCCGCAATACAGGCAATTCTAAATTTAGAGCCTGAGGATTTGTTTTACAAAGTTAATACTCTCAATATTTCTATGTGTGGTTTTGCTCCTGTTGTAATGCTTTTATATATTTGTAAAGAATTAGGCGTAAAAAAAGTAGAGCTGATTGATTATCAGACTAGTGGTAGAGTATCAGGAGATTATTCCAGTGTTGTTGGTTATGCGGGTATTGTGATACGATGACTTATACTCAAACTTATTATGTTTGAGTATAGTATAACGTTGACTGGTGACCTCTTTTAACTTATTTAGTTACAAATGGTTATAAAAAAAGATTTTTGTCATTCCCTGCATATCAGGACAGATGCCCGCAATTTTTTGGCGGGAATCTAATTTAATGAAGAGGTTTTTAAAGGTTTTATGCGGATTTTAATTACTAATGATGATGGTATTCATTCAGAAGGTATTTACGAGTTATATAAAACTTTAAGTAAAACATTTAATGTTTGTGTTTGCGCTCCTGAATTTGAACAAAGTTCTATTGGACATGCGATTACTGTAAGAAGCCCTTTACGGATCAAAGAGGTGTATAAGGAGTCTCAGTTTTTTGGACATTGTGTTAATGGCACGCCTGTAGATTGTATAAAAATGGCTTTAAGCTCTGTTTTGAACTGTAAGCCGGATTTAATTATTTCAGGGATAAATCATGGGGCTAATCTTGGATCTGACGTACTTTATTCCGGCACAGTAGCTGCTGCGATAGAGGGCTCAATTATGGGCATACCTGCTGTTGCGGTGTCTTTGGCTGCATATGAAAAATATAGTTTTGAATTTACGGTAGGTTTTGTGTTAAAATTAGTGAAAATGTTAGAAAAAAATATAGGGTTTCAGAATATTTTATTTAACGTAAATATTCCTGCTGTGTGTGAACGCCAGATCCAAGGAGTAAGGATTACTAAACAAGCGCGTTCAGTTTACCGTGAAAATTTTGTAAAACGTCTTGACCCCAGAGGCAAGGCTTATTATTGGTTAAGAGGTAAAGTAGAGTGGCTGGAGAAAGATAGTGATTCAGATATTGCTGCAATTGAGGCAAATTACATTTCAATTAGTCCGCTGCGTTTTGATTTAACTGTTGATAAATTTGATCTGGAAAATTTAAACATTCAATTATTATGAAGTCTGATGAAAAATTTTTAGATATTTTAAGCAGAATTTGTGAAAAAGATAAACGTTATAAGAAAGACGCGTATCTATTCATACTTTTTGCTCTTGAAAAAAAAGTAAAAAGGCTTAAGAAAAAACGGCATATTACTGGGTATGAATTATTGCAAAGTATCAGGAACATTGCTTTGGAACAATATGGGATGATGGCAAGGACAGTGTTTGAATCATGGGGCGTTTATAAAACGGAAGATTTTGGTTATATGGTTTTAAATTTAGTTGAAGCAAAAATTATGGGGAAAACCGATACAGACAGCCTTGATGACTTCAAACATATTTTTGATTTTAAACAGGTTTTTGAAGATAATTTTAAAAATTGGGAGTTAGTATGAAATTATTAATTACTTTTGCAAAGTTTTGCGATATATGCTATAATAAATATTATGCAGCGGATTAAATCTTTTTCTATTATTGAAATATTAGTTGTGCTGAGTTTAATGGCTTTAGTAATGGGGATTACTGCTGCACATTTTTTTGATTTTAGGCCTGCAACTGCGCTTAAAATTAATGCGCGGAAAATATCGGAAATTTTGACGCAGGCGCGCACTTTAGCAATTACTCACAAACTTGAGCATAGTGTGTATTTTGATTCTGTGAATAACAAATGTGAGCTTAAGCAAGGCAATATTGTGTTAAGAGTTTATCCTCTTGAAAATGGTGTTATTTTTGATGAAATTAAAATAAAAGATGAGCCATTAATAACTTTTAAACATACAGGCGGCGCTAAAAATGGCGGGAGTATTTACCTTAAAAATAGCCAGGATAAATATAATACAATAACAATAATTAATGTTACAGGCAGAGTCAAAATTTTTAACTATGATCGGCGTTTGTAATACATAAAGGATTATTTATGGTTAGTTTTGCAGAGTTTAAAAAATTGGAAATTAAGATTGCTACAATTAAAGATGTGCAAGTGCATC
>QNCH01000114.1 GCA_003645745.1 Candidatus Omnitrophota bacterium | reverse complement strand
TTTATTTTCTCACAAAGATCAAAACCGCTTACATCGGGCAATACTAAATCCAAAATAACTAAATCAGGTAATTTAGTCTCAAGCAATTGAAAAACTTCTTTCCCTGATTTAGTATGAATAATTGTATACTTTTCGTTCTCGAAAAGTTTTTTTAACATTTTAAAGTATTTTGGATTATCTTCAACTAACAAAATTTTTTCAGACATACTCTCTCCTTTTCAGTCCTAAGCCAAAAAAATTTTCCGCGTTTTTATCTGTCACAGAACACACCTTTGAAAAATCAATTCCTTTAATCAATGCTATCTGGCGCGCTAAAATTTCAACATTTGCCGGTTCATTACGCTTACCGCGAAAAATTTGCGGCGCGAGCAATGGAGAATCAGTTTCTAAAAAAAATTTTTCCAACGGAGCATAACTGACAATATCTCTTAATCCTCCTGATTTAGCATAGGTTATATTCGCGGTAAAAGAAATATACATTCCCATATCCAAACAATCCTCTAAAAATTTTTTATTACCGGAAAAACAATGCACAACTGCTTTTATCGGCGGAGTTAATCTATTTTTTAATATCGCACTAAGATCGTCATAAGCTTCGCGGCAATGCAAAATCATAGGTAGATTATTTTCTTCTTCTAAGTCAATTAATTGCAGGAATAATTTTTTTTGTAATAATTTTACCTTTACATCCACAGGGTTGCAACCATTTTTCGCTCTATGATAATCAAGCCCAATCTCGCCAATTGCAATCACACGTTTGTTTCTGGCTAATCGCGCAATCTCTGTAATATCATCAAGCTTAAAAATATCAGCGTAATTGGGATGTATGCCCACAGCAGCAAACACATTGTCGTAATTTTCGGAAATCTCTACAGATTTTTTAGAAGTAAGCGCGTCTATTCCCACATTAATCATTTTATATACGTCAGCTTTGCCTGCACGCTGTACTACCTGAGCAAGATCTGTGTCAAACTGACTAAAACTAAGATGGCAGTGCGTATCAATCAAGATTAATCCTTGGGAAAAGAGGTTTTTCTTTTTTTATACAATTCGCGTTTAATTGTTGTTTAATCCGCTCAGATGTATCAGGCATAAAACAATAAATATTTTCACTTACGTAATGGATTAAACGCACTAAAACAAAAATAAAATCCTTTAATTTTTCTGTTTCTCCGTTCTTGTGTAAAATCCATGGTTTTGTTTGTTCAATAAATTTATTTGCTGCTGAAATTATTTTCCATATTTTAATTAACGCGTAACTAAATTTATATTCAACTATTGCCGCGTCAACAGCATACACAAGCTTATTAGCCTGATCTAACAAATCCTCTCCAATCAATGCGGCATATGAAACAGGCGCTTTGCCTTGAAAATATTTTTCTACCATTGTTATTGTCCTATAGACTAAATTTCCCAGATCATTAGCAAGATCAGTATTTATTCTACGGATTAAAGCTGTTTCAGAAAAATTACCGTCTTCGCCAAAAGAAATTTCCCGCAAAAGAAAATATCGCAGGCTGTCTGCTCCGTATTTACGCACAAGCTCTAAAGGGTCCACCACATTACCGCTGCTCTTTGAAATTTTCTCCCCTTCAAGATTAATAAACCCATGCACACAAATACTCCGAGGCAATGCGATATCAGCAGCCAATAACATTGACGGCCACACCACAGCATGAAACCAAAGTATATCTTTGCCTATTAAATGTATGTCTGCCGGCCAAAATAAATTAAAATTATCGCTGTCTATGCCTCCTAAACCGCTAAGGTAATTAAGCAGAGCGTCAAACCAGACAAAAATTACATGCCCCTTGTTATCAGGCAATGCTATGCCCCACTTAAAATTAGAGCGGGAAATATTTAAGTCTCGCACGCCTTCTTTAATTCTATTAATAATTTCATTAGCACGCAGCTTTGGAAAAATAAAAGTTTCATTTGCCCGAATATAATCTAAAATTTGCTCTTGATATTTACTCATTCTAAAAAAGTAGCCTTCTTCCTCTATCCAGCTAACTGCACTTTTGTGTACAGGACAATTACCGGAAACTAAATCTTTTTCAAGATAAAACGATTCACAGTCAACACAATAAAATCCTTTATATGTGCCCCGGTAAATATCGCCTTTATCCATTATTTTTTTTAAAATAGTTTCTACTGTTTTAATATGGCGAGGCTGTGTTGTGCGTACAAAATCATCATTAGATATATTCAATGCTTTACAAAGCTCTATAAACTGCAGGCTCAAACCATTTACAAATTCCTGCACAGGTTTTAAAGCAAGGTTAGCATATTTTTCTATTTTTTGCCCATGTTCATCTGTGCCTGTAAGAAAAAAAACCTGCCTGCCTTTTTTTCTCTGCCAACGAGCAATAACATCAGCAATAATTTTTTCATACGCGTGTCCAATATGAGGCTTAGCTGAGGGATAATCAATTGCTGTGGTAATATAAAAATTATTTTTTCCCTGTCCTTTTCCTGACATTTTCTTTTTTCCCTTTAAAATAAATTTCTTTTGTACTTTCATCGTCAAATTCTACAACTACCATCTGTTTTAAAGTATTGATGCTAATTACCCTTGCACGGCCATACTGTGTTTGAATATATGACCCTTCTTTTGGCAGTAGTTTATAACATTCCTTATAGAGGTGATATTCATAATTTAAACAGCACATTAACCTACCGCAAAGCCCTGAAATTTTTTCAGGATTAAGCGGCATATTTTGAGTTTTTGCCATACGAATTGTTACAGGTTCAAAATCTTTAAGAAAAGAGGTGCAGCAAAGTTCTCTGCCGCAGCAGCCAAAACCACCAAACATTTTCACTTCATCACGCACTCCAATTTGCTTAAGCTCTATTCTTGCTTTAAAAATATGCGCCAGGTCCCGTACTAATTCACGGAAATCAACTCTTTCATCAGCAGTAAAATAAAAAATAACTTTACTGCGGTCAAAAGAATATTCAGCGTTAACCAGCTTCATTTTTAATTTCCACGTATTTATTTTTTCTTTCGCAATTTCAAAAACATTCTTCACATCTTTTTGATTATTTTTTATCTGAGATAAATCAGTCTCTGTAACTAACCTTAAAATACGTTTCATTATTCCTACGGATCTATGAGAGGTATTATGAGGCTTTTTACAAATAATCTTGCCATAATCCAGTCCCCGTTCAACCTCTACAACCACAATATCGTGCAATTTTAAATTAATTTTATTTTTATCAAAACCCCCTACCTTGCCATAATTGCGCAATTTTACCTCAACAAGCTCATGCATAATTTACCCCATATATACTCAACGGATACATAAATTGTGCTTATAGCACCTTAGCCCATCTATGGCCAATTCGAAAATCGCAAAATCATTAAAAGAGGCTTGCTATTGTTGCGATTTTGCTCAACTTTAATCGGTTAAATCTGAGCGATAGAATTGCCTATTTATGTATACACAGAGTATCTCTTTTTTATTAATCTTTCTACTGCTAATTTTACATTTATATTACTATTAATATAGCTTTTTGTTACTAAAATTTCTTCTAATAAATAATCTATTGCCTGCAAACTAAAAAAATCAGCTATATTTATAATTTTCTGTTTCTGACAAATACTCCTAAATTCACGGTTAACATTTAAACGCGTAAATAAAATATCGCTGAGAATAAACATAAGCTCATCTAAAAAAGAATGCACTTGCTTACGCTCTAACTTTACGATATCATTACAAAGTTGATTATCTGCTGTATCTGAATTTGTAAAAAAACGCATACATAAAGAACCAATTAACTCAGAATATTTTTTATTTACAATTTTATTCGCAGGCACACGAATCACCTGGCAGCGAGAAACAATTGTCGGCAAAAGCAAACTAACACTTTGTGCAAGCAATACTAAAACACTATCCTCGGCTGGTTCTTCAAGTACTTTTAATAGTGCATTCGCAGATTCTTTCGTAAGCCTGCCTGCGTCCTGAATAATAAATATCTTTCTTTGCGCCTGATACGGCTTAATGTTTTCTTGTTCTTTAAGCTTGCGTATATCGTCTATTTTTATAGTCTCAGAAACGCCTTTTGCCTCGATCAGAAAAATATCAGGATGCTGTAATTTTTCTGATAACTTACAATCATTGCAAGAACCGCAATAAGATATTACATTTTGTTTATTTTGCGCAGAGCAAACCAAAACTCTTGCTAAAAATTTTGCAGTTTCAAGTAAATTATTTCTATCTTCACTAACAAATAAAATACTATAGCCGAATTTCGCAGATACAGCAGAAAAAGACGGAGTTTTTATTTGCAGCAACAAACTTTTAAACAAATCTTCAAAAACTTTATTATCTTGTTGAGTAATTAAATGCATTATTTACTATATTTATCAATGCGCTGCGCACAGCCTGAATATCCTGAGCAGCAGAAACAATTTGTATTCTTTTACTATTGTTTTTAGCTAATTTTAAATATCCTTGTCTAACTTTCTGGTGAAAAATAAGTTCTCTTTCTTCAAAGCGATCATTGCCAATGCAGCGTTTAAGTCCTATTTCAGGAGAAATATCCAGCAATATTGTTAAATCAGGCATTAAATTATTCACAGCGCGTTTATTCAATTGTTCTATTAATTCAAGCTCAACGCCATCTCCATACCCCTGATAAGCCATAGTCGCGTCAATATATCTGTCTAAAATAATTATATCTTTTTTATACAAATTTGATTTAATCTGCTCTTCTACCAACTGTGCACGTGCTGCAATAAACAACATTGCTTCACAAAAATGAGTAAGCTGTGTTTTGCTATGCAATAATATATTTCGAATAGCCTCCCCAACAACAGACGTACCAGGCTCCCTGAAAACAGCAGTTTTCACTCTTTTATCTTTTAAATATTGCTCTAAGTATTTACACTGTGTACTTTTTCCCGTTCCTTCGATGCCTTCAAAACTAATTAAAAAAGCGCGTTTATTCATAAACATATATTCTGTTTTATATATACTCAAACCAATTGCGTTTGAGTATAACTGCCAATTTAAATTTATTATAATTTTAACAAATTTATTGAGATATAGCAAGCAAGACAAAAAATAATCCGTAATCGGTGCGTGAAGCGGGGAGTAAGCTAATTTGTTGGTTGAGGCGGCAACAATAAGCGTGGATCAATATCCGGGTTATCCCAGGTTGCAGGATTATTTACAATATATTCGCGGATGTTTTGCAATGATTTGTCCCAACGTAGGGGCGGGGTTTTCTCGCCCGTTAATTATATTATTATTGTCATGATCATAATTTTTGTTATTAATCATATTATCCGGGCGG
Source organism: Candidatus Omnitrophota bacterium (assembly GCA_003645745.1). GTDB lineage: Bacteria > Omnitrophota > Gorgyraeia > B26-G9 > B26-G9 > B26-G9. The sequence continues at coordinate 203 of QNCH01000114.1, read as the reverse complement.
GAAAACCCCGCCCCTACAATTTGTATTATTACATGAACATAATTTGGCATGATAACATATGTGTCCAATTTTGCATTTGGATATCTGTTTGGAATATCACTGATACATATTTTTATGATTTCACCATATTTATTTAAAATCATTTGTTCCTGTTTAATATTACCAAATAATTCTTGGCGATTATCTGCACATATCGTTACGTA
>QNCH01000113.1 GCA_003645745.1 Candidatus Omnitrophota bacterium | reverse complement strand
TTGCTGCGCCTAAGGATTTGCGAATGAAGAACGTTTCAAGATGCAGTGCAGGGAAATGTCATAAAATTACAAACCAATTGCGTTTGAGTATAAAACAATTCTAACTACAATTTCTGCTTATGCAACACCACGAACTCTTTCTCTGATCCTTTTTAAGATGTTCATAGATTTGAAATACCCAATTCTATGCAACTGCTTTTGCATCTAACTGATATTCTGAACGCACGCCTTTACGATGCAAATAATACCCCAGCATAGCAATCATTGCCGCATTATCAGTACAAAATTTCGGCTTTGATAAAAGCAGTTTTATGCCTTTTGTTTTTGCCTGTTTTTTAAGCTTATACCTTAAAGATGAATTGCAGGTAACACCTCCGCCAACACATAAACGATTTGTCTGAAACTTTTCGCAAGCTAAAATACTTTTTTCTGTAATAATATCAGTTACCTGCTTTTGGAAGGAATACGCTATTTGCGCGTTGATCAAATTGGTCATTAATTTTATTTTACTAACTTTATATAAAACAGCAGTTTTTATTCCGCTAAAACTAAAGTCCAAAGTATCTTTAAGCTTTGCGCAACTAAATTTAAATTCAGACTCTTCTATGCTTGAGGCTAATTTATCAATAACCGCACCCCCTGGATAACCAAGTCCTAACATTTTACTCACCTTGTCAAATGCCTCTCCAGCAGCATCATCCCTTGTTTTGCCAATCACCTCTATTTTATCAAAATCACGCACATAAGCTAAATTTGTATGCCCTCCGGAAACTACCAGCCCAATAAAAGGAAACTCAGGCTCTTGCGCGTCTAAAAAAGGCGCAAACATATGCGCGTTAATATGATTAACTCCAATAAACGGCTTACCCAGTCCGTAACTCAAAGCCTTAGCAAAACAAAGTCCCACAAACAACGCACCCACAAGCCCGGGAGAAAAAGTAACCGCAATCAAATCAAGATCAGACTTTTTTTTGCCTGCTTTTTTTAGCGCGAGTTTAACTACCGCGTTAATATACTCAAGATGAAATCTGGAAGCAATTTCAGGCACTATACCGCCAAATTTACTATGAATATGCACACTTGAACTTATAGAGGAGCTAAGTACTTGCCTGCCATTATCTACTAACGCGGCAGCAGTCTCATCACATGAAGTTTCAATACCTAAAGTTAACATATATACTCAAATGTAATTGGTTTGTAATTTTATGACATTTCCCTGCACTGCATCTTGAAACGTTCTTCATTCGCAAATCCTTAGGCGCAGCAAACTGCGCCTGCGGTTTGACTCAATCAAAACGTTCCAATTTACACCACAGGGAAACGCCTAAATTTTACAAACCAATTGCGTTTGAGTATACAAGTTCAGATAAACGCACAAACTTTATGCCTTGTTTAGCAAATTGAGGCATAATCTCTTTTAACGCAACAATAGTATTATGCTTAGCATGGCCAATAGCAATAGCATAGCCTTTTTCTTCCGCTATATCTCTGGCTTTTAAAAGCTGCTTCTTAATTACTTCTAAATCTGCCTGATTATCAATAAATACATCACGTTTTAAACAAGGCACATTGTCCAGCGCAGCGATTTTAAGACAAACTGATTTATTTGTCACAAAACTATCCAAAAAATAAAGGCCATTATTTTTAACTTCATTAAGAATAATACGCGTAACTTTCGTATCCTCGGTAACTTTTGAGCCCATATGATTATTCATACCTTTTAAATGCTCTAAACTATTAAAATTATCTTTTAAAATCGCGCGTATCTCAGCCTCACTCATACTTACTAAAATAGTATTTCTTTCCAATTTATCAGAGCTTAAATTATGGGGTTCCATTGGCTGATGCAAAATAAATTCCATCTGTTTTTCAGATAATTTTTCCGCAATGTATTGAGAAAAAGCAAGATACGGTAATATTGCATAAGTTATTGTATCAGGTAAATCTAATGATTCAATAAAAACATCTCTGTTATATCCCCAATCATCAAGCACTATAGCCAATTTCCCCTTTATTACGCGCTGTCTTAAAACTAAAATATAAATTTTTACATTTTTAAAATAAAAATCAATAAAAACTTTTTTCTCTTCTTTAGTTTTTTTTACCTCTATCTTACTAATTTTAAATTTTGCTAAATCTTTATCCTGAGAAATTTTTCGCAGCAATTTTCCAGGCTGTATCTGCTCTCCAATCTGAAACTCTTTTTCCCAGAACCTGCCATTTTTAGAAAAACTTTTTATTTTATGCTCTGTTTTGTTACAGCAGTCATCCGGCTCAACACCATATCCTGACAAAATTTGCATAGTCAGCCGGTCACATTCACTTGCAAACTTAGAATAGTCCCTTAGCCTGAAAATAAATCCACCAATTGCCGTCAAAATAAAAACAACAAAAATAATTTGCAAAAACTGGATTTTACTCACTTATTTATCCTTCACATATATCTTTATGCCGCGAATTACATTAATCGCTGCTTGCAACTGATTATCATTAGCAATAAATTCACGAACTTCTTTAGCTTCTTGCTCTTCCGTAGCTTCTTCGTTATCTTCTTGTTTATCCTGTTCATTAATCTCGATTTTAGACTTTTCTTTTTTCTCAATTTCAGAGAAGACATCTCTCTGTTTTTCCTCTTTACTATTTTGCTTCCTAACCTCCCTTTTTACAACAACATCAGGTACTATGCCTTTTCCATTTATCATCCTGTCTAAAGGAGTATAATACTTTGCAGTAGTCAGCCGCAATGCTGACCCATCCCTTAAAGGCACAACTGTTTGTACAGAACCTTTGCCAAAAGAAGTTGTTCCTAAAATAACGCCGCGTTTATAATCCTGAATCGCACCTGCTACAATCTCCGAAGCTGAAGCAGAGCCAGGATTAATTAAAACCACAAGAGGAATATCTTTAAAATGAGTTTTCCCTTTTGCCTTATATTTTATCGTCTGGCCTGAACTACGGCCTTTAGTATAAACAACAAGCTTTCCTGCAGGCAAAAACTTACTCGCAGTATCTACTGCTGAAATTAACAGGCCGCCAGGATTGTTTCGTAAATCAAAAATTAAGCTGTCCATTCCCTGTTTTTCCAATGAGTCAAGAGCATTCTGCAAATCCCGATTTGTCTTTTCCGAAAAATCAGTTAATTTAAGGTATCCTATATTATCTTCAAGAATTAGCGATTTTTTTACACTTTTAATTTTGATAATATCACGAGTAATCACAAAATTTTTTAACTCATCCTCACCGTCACGCATTACTGTTAACTTAACATCTGTTCCAGGCTTACCGCGCATTTTTTTCACAGCATCAGTTAATGTTATATCTCTGGTGATTTTACCGTCAATTTTTACAATATGATCCTGAGCCTTAAGGCCTGCTTTATCTGCTGGTGTGCCGTCAAGTGGGGTAATAATCGTTAAAAGATTATTTTTAATTGTAATTTCAATGCCTAATCCTCCAAACTGCCCTTCAGTTTCAACTTGCAGCTCTTTATAAACATCAGGAGCCATAAACTGGCTATATGGGTCTAAAGATGCCATCATACCTTTTAACGCGCCATAAATCATTTCTTTAGACTCAACTTCCTCCACATAAGCACGCTCAATAGTACTAAGCACATCTGAGAAAAGTTCAACCTGTGTATATAAATCATCAGTAAGTGTTGCAGCGCGACTATAGACAGAAACATTAAAAACAACACCACATAAAAAACAAAATGAAATTATCCTTAAAATCTTTATTTTTGCCATTCTTTCTCCCTTACATTTTTGCGTTTCATTTTCTAACCGATTTTTAGTCTCACAGATCACTTATACTCAAACGCAATTGGTTTGCAATTTTATGACGTCCTCCTGCACCGCATCTTGAAACGTTCTTCTATCGCCAAACCTTAGGCGCAGCAAGCTGCGCCTGCGGTTTGTCTTAGGTCAGAACGTCCCAATCTAGGGCACAGGGAAACGCCTAAATTTTACAAACCAATTACGTTTGAATATAATTGAATTTTTTAAAGTAGATTCCCGCTAAAAAATTGCGGGGCATCTGTCCTGCTATGCAGTGAATGACAGTATAAAGCAGCATTCTATTGTTTATTCTGTTGTTTGTCATCGCCTCATTTTTTGTCATTCCCGCAATGCTTTTAGCGGGAATCCACGAATCAAAACGGAAACCCCGCTTTTCAGGCATCGCTTACAATAAGTTTATTCTTAAGCATTGTATTAACAACCTGAGGATTTGCCTTACCCCTTGTTTTTTTCATTACCTGTCCAACAAAAAACATTAGCGCGTTTGTTTTACCATCCTTAAAATCTTGTACAACATTAGCATTAGCATTGATTATTTCATCAATAATTGATTCTAATTCGCTTGGATCAGAAATCTGGCATAATTTTTTTTCTTTAATAATTGCCTCCGCGTCCTTGTTAGAGGAAATAACCTCAGGAAGAATTTCCTTAGCAATCTTAACGCTGATTACACCTTTTGCAACTACTTTCAACAAAGAAACTAATCTCTCGGCTGGCAACAGATCCTGCAGCTTGATAGCATCACTTTGATGAGTATTTAAATAATTCATTATACTCCCCATCAACCAATTAGCAACAACTTTTGGTTCAAAATAAACACTAACTACAGCCTCAAAATATAAAGCAAGGTGTTTATCAGCGCTAATTACCCCAGCGTCATATTCACTTAACTTATACTGCTCTATTAAACGCTGCTTTTTAGCTGCAGGCAGTTCAGGTAAATTAGAGCTGATTTGCTCAATTAGTTCATTTGAAATTGTAAAAGGCACAAGGTCAGGTTCGGGGAAATAGCGGTAATCATGCGCGTCCTCTTTCTCACGCATCACAACTGTCTTCTGTTTGTCCGCGTCCCAAAGCCTTGTTTGCTGGACAATTTTTTTCCCTGTGTCCAATTGCTCCTTTTGCCGCGTAATTTCATAATTAAGCGCTGTACGCACATTCTTAAAAGAATTCATATTTTTGAGTTCAACTTTAACTCCTAATTTTTGAGTACCTTTAAGCCTTAAAGAAATATTCGCATCACAACGCAAACTTCCCTTTTCCATATCACAATCAGAAATTTCCAAATACTCAATAATACTTTTCAGGCTTGATAGATACGTATATGCTTGTTGCGCTGAATTTAAATCAGGCTCTGAAACTATTTCTAATAAAGGAATGCCCCCGCGGTTAAAGTCAACCAATGTTGCCCTGTTTGTATGCACTAATTTACCTGCATCCTCTTCCATATGCACTCTGGTTACGCCAATACGTTTATTCTCTCCTTTAGATAACGCGATGTTTAGATAACCACAAGCTCCTATAGGAAAATCAAATTGCGTAATCTGGTACCCTTTTGGCAAGTCAGGATAAAAATAATTTTTACGGTCAAATTTTATATAATTCGCAATTTTACAATTTAGGGCCAGTCCAGCACGAATAGCATATTCTAAAAAAACTTCATTAAAGACAGGCAAAGTCCCGGGAAACCCCAGACAAACAGGACAGACTTGAGTATTCGCAGCTAATCCAAACTCTGTTCCACAGCTGCAAAAAGCTTTAGTTCTTGTGTTTAAGTGTATATGTACTTCCAGCCCAATAACTGACTCATATTCCATAATGTTATAATTCCGGCTTGCGCTTATGCCAATTAGTATTTTGCTGATAAGCATACGCTAGGTT
>QNCH01000112.1 GCA_003645745.1 Candidatus Omnitrophota bacterium | reverse complement strand
CACTACCCATGTATCTGGAATTTGTGATAAATCAGTACAATTATGATCAATAACAATTGCCGCGGCATATACTTTTACTACAAACAAAATCATTATTAACGTAAAACACAACCCTATTTTTTTAACATCACAATGCCTTTCTTTTTTTCAGATACAAAAAAATTAAATAAATTATTAGAAGTTACCCGCATACAGGACAATTAACCTGCTTCCTTTTCCCTCCTAATAATACTTATACCATATTTTTCTAATATTACTATAGGTAAAACTACTCAATTTTTGCCTTAAAACAGCATTTTTTATAAAATCTAATGATTAAAAAAAAGGCTCTTTGTAGTTTTGAGTGGGTAAGCAATATACTCAAACGTAATAGGTTTGAGTATACGTTAAAATGATAAATTTATTGTGTCTACCACGCTTCTTTCAGAAGCTGTGAAATAATCACTGTTTTTCGTCTGTTCATTTTTGTGTCTCGTCGGAGAAAAAAATGAGAACGTAAAAAAGGGGTATTATTTCACAGCTTCTCACCGATTACAAATATTTTCCAAAATATACTCAAGTTTCATTTTTCTGGAACCTTTGAGTAAAACTAAGTCTCCAGGTTTTAATAAATTACGTAGAATTGCCAGAGCATCAACAGCTTTTGCGCAAGTAAACACATTATGCTTATCCATTCCTGATTTTACTGCTTCAACTGCCGCGCATTCAGCTAACTCACCTACGGTAATTAAAAAATCAATCGCGCTATTTGCAGTTAACCTGCCTATCCCGCAATGACACTGAGAGCTGAATTTGCCTAATTCAAGCATACTGCCAAATACAAATATCTTTCTGTTTGCCTGCATTGCGCTAAATGTATTAATTGCTGCTTGTGTTGAATGCGGGTTAGCATTATAACAATCAGCAAGTATGTGTATACCAGCCGCATTTACCATTTGCATCCGCAAATGCATAGGCTTAAAAATATTTAATCTCTCCTGAATAAGCTTTATATCCAGGCCAAAATACCGCCCAACTGCAATAGCAGATAACGCGTTATACACATTATGCTCACCATATACCCGCACCCTAAATTTATACTTGCGGTTAAGCATAAATTCTAATCCATCCTGCAAAAAAATAATATCTTTAGCCTGATAATCGCATTTCTTTTCAATACCAAAAGTAATTAGTCTATTTTTAGAAAATTTCAAAGCCTGAGAATAAAGTTTGCAGCAGTCAATATTAACAATTGCCGGCACCATCGCAAAGTTCCGCAATAATTCACATTTAGCGCTAACAATTTGCTCAATATTTTCAAAAAATCCCAGATGAGCTTGCCCCACATTAGTAATTACTGATAAATCAGGACAAACCATATTTGCAAGATAACTTATTTCTCCTGAATGGTTCATTCCCAGTTCAAATACTGCTGCCTGATGTTTAGGCGCCAGTTCTAATAAGCTTAAAGCCACACCAATTTGATTATTAAAGGATTGTTTGCTTTTTAAAACATTGTATTTACCGGAAAGTATTGCAGCAATCATTTCTTTAGTTGTAGTCTTGCCATTTGAGCCAGTAATTGCAATCAGCGAAATCTTAAATTTTTTTCTATAAAAAGCAGCTATTTCACATAAACTTAAAACAGGCTCAGACACACTAATTAAGATATATTCACTCTGCTCTAAAATCCGATTACGTTCTATCCAGGACTCTTGAACTAAAACGCCAATAGCTTGCTTTTTTAAAGCCTGCGCCACAAAATTATGACCGTCAAAATTTTCTCCTTTTAAGGCAATAAACAAATCCCCTTGTTTTAATGTCCTTGTATCAGTGCAAATGCCGGTTACACACTGCTCTGATTTGCCGTGTACTAATTTCCCTGACGTAATTTCAATAATTTCTTTTATGGTAAACATATGTTATTATTCCGCGGCAATTCGAGATAAAATTTCCCTGACAATTTTACGGTCATCAAATTCTACAGTTTTTTCTTTAAAAATCTGCTTTGTTTCATGCCCCTTGCCTGCAATCAGCACAAAATCATTTTTTTCAGCTAAGGAAATAGCATATGCAATTGCTTTTCTCCGATTAAGAACAATTTTATACTGATCAAAGCCCTGGACAAACCCTGATTTTATCTGGGAAGCAATTGTTTCAGGCTCTTCAGTCCTTGGATTATCATTAGTTAAAATTACAAAGTCAGATATTTCACTGGCAACCTTACCCATTAAAGGCCGCTTCTTTCTGTCTCTGTCTCCGCCACAGCCAAAAACAGTAATAATTTTTGCTCCAGGCAACTGCCTTAAAGTTTGCAAAGCATTACTTAAAGCGTCATCTGTATGCGCGTAATCAACAAAAACTCTAAAAGGCACACTATCCCCTATCTGTTCCATTCTGCCAGGCACAGGCAGCATTAAGGCAATTGCCTTTCTAATATCTTCTAAGCTGATCTTCTCCAGCAACGCTACACACACACACGCAAGAATATTATAAATATTATGCCTGCCAATAAGTTTTGTTTTTAACTTTATCTCACCTTTTGCAGTGATCAGGGTAAAATTCATCCCCTGTTGACAAAAAACAATATCTTTAGCACGCACATCCACATTTTCCGCATAAATTCCATAACTGATCACCTTTTGTTTAACCATTCCTTTTAATCTTTTGCCATACGCGTCATCAAGATTAATCACCGCATAACTATGCTCAGGCAATTGCATAAATAAACTCGCTTTAGCTTGAAAATATGTTTCCATATTATGATGAAAATCAAGATGTTCCGCGCTTAAATTTGTAAATACAGCAATTTTAAATTTTATGCCATTAACCCTGAATTGACTTAAAGCATGAGAAGAAACTTCCATTAACGCGTACTTAAGTCTATTTTTAAGCATTAAATAAAATAATTTCTGCACCAATAAAGCATCTGGTGTTGTATTTTTTGCCGGCAGTAATTTTTCGCCGATTTTATAATAAATTGTACCAATTACCCCTGCTTTTATTTTTTTAATTTTTAAAAAATTTTCAATTAAAAAGCAAACTGTTGTTTTGCCATTTGTACCGGTTATACCAATAACTGTTAATTTATCCGCGGGCCTGCCATAAAACTCCGCGCTTAATTTACCCGCGATAAAACGCGGATTATCCTGAGCAACAAATTTTACTTTAGAATCTGCCCCGCGCGCAATAACTTCAGCCTTCTTCCTGCGATTATAAATAATTACCCTTGCGCCTTTAGTTAAAGCATCCTGAATAAAATTATGCCCATCAGCACACACTCCACGCAAAGCAATAAAACAATACCCCTGTTTTACATCTCTAGAATCTACGCTTATTCCTTTAATTAAAAAATCTTTGCCTGAAAATTTTATGTTTAAACATTCTGCTAATTTACTAAATTTCATTTTCAATCCCAACTGTATTGGAAACAGGTTTTATTTTTGGAATATTTTTGTACTTAAGCAACTGCTCTGCAATATTTTTAAAAACAGGAGCACAAACCAATCCACCGTAATGCTGTGGTTTTGGTTCATCAAAAACAACAGCAATCACAAAACGCGGGGACTCTACAGGAACAAACCCAATGAACGAAGCTATAAATTTAGTATGCGAATATCCTACTTTGGGAATTACTTTCTGCGCAGTACCAGTTTTGCCAGCCACAGAATAACCTTCAATTTTTGCCCTGCGTCCTGTGCCTTTATCTACTACGCCTTTTAAAATTTTCCGCATAGTTTCCGCTGTTTGCCCAGAAATAATCCTTTCATACTTCTCAAACTCAGGCTTTTTAATTGTCTGTTTATGGTTGTCAATAATTTCACCTACAATATGTGGTTTAACCAAATATCCGCCATTAGCAATTACACACATAGCCCTGGCCATTTGCAGAACAGATACACAAATTTCCTGCCCCATAGGAATAGATGTAATTGATAATTTTGACCATTTATTTACCGGCCAAGCCAGCCCAGAGGTCTCTCCAGGCAAATCAATACCTGTAAGGCTGCCAAAACCAAATTTTTTAATATACTCATAAAGTAATTCCTGCCCTAATTCCTTGCCTATTTTAGCCATCCCGATATTACTTGATTTTTCAATAATCTCAACAAATGTAAGAGTCCCATAAGCTTTATGGTCATGTAAAGTATGCCCGGCTGATACAGTATAGGAACCGTTCTCACAAAAAAATTCATCATCAGGGGAAACTACTTTTTCCTCTAAAGCAGCACAAGCAGTGATTATTTTAAAAGTTGATCCAGGCTCAAAAAAATCACATATAGCCCGATTACGCCTTTGCTCCGGAGTAGTATTGTTTAAAAAATTCGGATCGTAGTTAGGACTATTAGCTATTGCATAAATTTCTCCATTTTCAGGATTCATTACAACAACTGCCGCTGATTTAGCATTATACTTTTTGTATGCCAGTTCCATTTGCTCCTCAACTATATGCTGCATAACTAAATCTATATTCAACACCAAATTATAACCATCTACAGCAGGCACGAACTCGAATTCAAAAGCAGACAGCCTCCTCTGCTTAGCATCCCTTAATAAAGAACGCCGTCCAGGCTTACCTTTAAGGTATTGGTCATAGTAATGCTCAATGCCCTCTAAGCCGCGTCCATCAATATCAGTAAAACCAAGCACCTGCGCTCCTAACTCCGCATTTGGGTAATAACGTTTATTTTCCTTTAATAATTTCACTCCTTTTAACTTTAATGCTTTAATGCTTTCAGCATCATTGTCACTAATCATTCTTTTTATCCAAACAAACATTTTTTTTTTATTAATCCTTTGCCTGATCTTATCTTTATTTACCCCTAAGGCTGAAGCTAATTTTAGGGCTGTTTCTTCTTTATCCTTAATTTGCGTAGGATTAGCATATATAGAAAACACTTTAAAACTTAAGGCTAATATCCTCATATTAGTATCATAAATCATACCCCTTTGCGGATAAAGCATAAATTTTACATAATGCTGGGAGTTTGCGAGCTTAACAAAATTTTGATTATTTATAACTTGAATGTAAAGCAAACGGGACAAGATGATTAAAAAAAATATCAGGAAGGAAAAAAATATCACCAAAACACGAAATTTTTGCGTTTTATTTATCACCTCAACGTATAATCCTTATCTATATTCAGTGTGGCCATAATATGTGGCCACAAAAATCACGTATATATATACTCAAACGTAATTGGTTTGTAATTTTATGACATTCCCCTCACACTGCATCTTGAAACGTTCTTCTATCGCAAATCCTTAGGCGCAGCAAGCTGCGCCTGCAGTTTGACTTAGGTCAGAACGTTCCAATCTAGGGCACAGGAAAACGCCTAAATTTTACCAACCAATTGCGTTTGAGTATATTTACAAATTTCCTATAAAGATTTTTCATTACGTATTATATGGTCATAAAAAGATCTTTGCCAGATTTTTTTATTAAAAGATGGATATGCCTTATTTTTAACACCATCAATATATTTTTTTGTTGATAACATTTTTATTCGTTGTATTAAATTTGAGTAGGGACAACCCCCCGTGTCTGTCCGTTATTTGATGATATTTGATTATTTATAATTATAATCGCGTGAATATGGTTGGGCATAACAATATATGTATACTCAAACGTAATTGGTTTATAATTTTATGACATTCCCCTGTACTGCATCTTAAAACGTTCTTCATTCGTAAATCCTTAGGCGCAGCAAGCTGCGCCTGCGGTTTAGCTCAAT
>QNCH01000111.1 GCA_003645745.1 Candidatus Omnitrophota bacterium | reverse complement strand
GATGTTATTATAAAAAGTTTTGCGGAAAATAGGGAGGAAAAAAGTGTTAATTTTTAAAAAAACAGTGCTCGTAAGCCTTGCTTTTATTTTTAGCCAAACAACGGTTTTTGCACGAGGTAATGTCTCTGATCATTATGAGCAAGTGGTTTTAGCTAAAAATACGGAAAATGAGATTGTTCCACTTACACAAAACAGACAAAATGGTGCGAAAAAAAAGAAAGCAGGAGAGATTGCCGGAAGTAGGCAAGAACAGAACAGCAGCTTTAAATTAAAAATTATAACTTTAGAAAAGCAAATTAGGGACATAAAGAGAGAAAATTATATTTTAAAGCAATCTAAAGAAAGATTTGAAGAAAGAAGTAATCATAAAGTAAATAAAAGTGAACAGATTGCTTTGGTTCAAAAGGATAAGGCTGCAGCACGAGAAGCAGATAATGTAAAATTAAAGAAAACAGTTGCTGGTTTAGAAAGACAAATTAAAAAATTAAAACAAGAGAAAATAGAAATTGTTAATGAAAAAAATAGAATAGAGCAGACAAGTAAAAAGGATACACTTAAATATCAGCAGATCATAGAAAATTTTCAAAAACAAAAAAATGCGGTTTTAAAAAAAGATAAAAATACAGCAAAATTTAAGAATTTAAATAATGTTTTAACGAGTAAAAATACAAAATTAAAAAAAACAGTTGCGGATTTAGAAACAGCAGTTAAAAAATTTGAGCAGAAAGCTGAAACAGGAATAGAGCGCAGCAAAAAAATTATAAAGCAGTTAAAAGCGCAGCAGCAGCTGGTTTTATCAAAGGATAAAGAGAATGCGGAACTTAAAGCTCAGGTTTTAGGCTTAAATCAGAGTAACGAGAAGTTAATGATTGATATTAAGCGGTTCGAAGCTGAAGCAGCAAAGGCAAAGCAGATAGAAGCAGCAGCCGGGCAATCCAGCTCAAAGCTTAAGGCTATTCAGGATAGTTTAAAAGAACAGAAGCAGATAAATATATCGAAAGATTCTGAAAATACAAAGCTTAAAGCTTCAAACGCGGAATTATCAGCAAAGCTTAAGAAATTTGAACAGCACAAGCGTCTTATAGAACGCTCTAAGGTTAAGCTTGAGCAAAAAGTTAAAACAGAAATAGAGCGAAGCAAAAAAGTTTTAAATCAGTTAAAAACGCAGCAGCAGCTGGTTTTATCAAAGGATAAAGAGAATGCGGAACTTAAAGCTCAGGTTTTAGGCTTAAATCAGAGTAACGAGAAATTAGTGATAGAGATTACGCAATTAAAAGCTGAAATAGCAAAAGCAGCGCAGGCAGAAGCAATGGATGAAAGTCAGGAAGCAGGATTACAGGAAAAACTAAAACAAACTGGGCAGGTAATTGCCAATAAAGATAAAACTATTGCTTTTCTCAAGAATAGGGAAAATAGTGTTGTGGAAAAAAGTAAAAAATTATTTACTACTGTTAAAAAATTAAAAATAGAAATTGTAAAGTGGTCACAAAAAAATAAGTTTTTACTTAACTCTATTGACTTATGCAAAACTCAAATTACTGAATTAAATAAGAGGGTTAAAGTACAGGAACAAATAATTTTGGAGAATGATCGTTTAATTGATAGTTTAAAAAGGAAAAATGGACTTAATTTGGAAGAATTAAAAGAATTTGAATCTAAAATTAAAAAATTAGAGGCTAATACCGTGTACTTAAAAGAAGAAAACAGGTTAATGTATAATTCAATGCAAACATCAGGTAAAAAAAATAATGAATCTATTCATCAACTGCGGTTAAATACTTCCAATCTAAAACGGGAAAATTTACAATTAAAAGAAAAATTAAGCTTAAATTATCATAAGTTAGGAGAAATTTATACCCAGAATGCGTTGTATCCAGAGGCAATTGAAGCTTACCAGAGAGCTTTAAATTATAATCCTGTTAGCAGTCTTAGCTATTATTATTTAGGATTAATTTATGCTTATAGTGAAAATGATAGAGATAAAGCAGTGGACTATTTGAAAAAATATTTAGATTTAGAAAAGACTAATAAAAATAAAGAAAAAGTTAAAGCATTGATAGACTTATTAGGTAGCGAGAAGAAATCTAAAAAATAATTTGTATCTGGTGATTTTTTGTAATGTGGTCTGATGGTTAAATTTGATTGATGCAGGTAAATTTAAAAGATAAAAGTTTATTAAGTGGATTTAGTGTATTTTTATCCCTCACTTTAATTATTGGCAGCATTGGTATCTTCCAAATTAATTCTTTAACTAAGATTATTCGCACAATAAGCCAGCGTCAGCTGCCAATGGAACGTTTGATTTTGGAGATGAAGATACGGAACGCTTTTTACGCGATGGGAGTGCGTAATTATGTGTTTTGGAAAATATCTAAGTATTTGCAATCTGCGTCTGTTGCTGCTGATATAGATATGATTGAAAAATCATTTTTAAAATTGAAATATTATCTTAATAAGTATAGCGAATTAGCTGACACACAAGCACAAAGAAAATTGATTGCAATGCTCAGGGTTTCAATGCAGGAATTAAACAGTATGGGCAGGCAGCTGGTTGAATCCGCGGATATGAATGAACAAGACAGTGATACAATTAATAAGCTTTTGATCAATTTTGAAAATAAATTTTATCAAATAGAGGAGATACTATCAGGTAATTTAAGCAGAGATAATTTTAAAAGTATTGAAGAACAGTTAAGGTTAGCTCAAAGAGAAAAAGATATCTCAATTTTAATTTTGAGCGTCAGCTTGTTTTTGAGTACAGGCTTAGGTATAGGGATAAGTTATATGGTTTATATGAGCTTGAGAAAAGAACGCTATAAAAGAGCTATGCTTGTTTATAAGATGATTAGTGTAGAAGAAAAGGAAAGAAAAAATCTTTCACGTCAGATTCATGACCAATTAAGCCAGGATCTTAGCGCTTTAAAAATATATGTAGATCTTATTTCTAAAGATATCTCTGATACTGATATTAAACAAAAGGAGAAAATAAAAAAGAGTAAGGAAATATTAGTGGGATTAATTGATAAAGGCCATAATATTTCAGAATTGCTCAGGCCGCCTGAGTTAGATGAGTTAGGGCTTGTAGAGAGCATTGCTGCTTTAGTTTCTGAACATCAGCAGATTACTGGCTGTAACTGTAATTATTATTGGTCTGTGTCTGAGATTAATTGTAGTTATGAATGCAGTCTTACTTTTTATCGTGTTGTGCAGGAAGCATTAACAAATAGCGCTAAATACTCTCAGGCGGAACATCTTAATGTGAATTTATCACAAAAAGGTAAGTTTGTTTCTCTTATGATTAGTGATGATGGTATTGGATTCGATTATCATAAATATTGCAGGAAGCCTTTGAGGCGGCAAGAGGATAAAGTGAAATTAGGACTGCGCGGTATCCATGAGAGAGTGAATTTATTAGAAGGCGATTTTTCTATTAAAACAGCTCCAGGAAAGGGAACGGTAATAAAAGTTTATTTACCAGAGACTACTATACTCAAATCATAAGCATAATAAATTGTTGTGAAATTTGGCAGGTCTATTATGTTTGAGAATAAATGATGCTTTCCTATTGGCTCAGAAGCTGAGTTTCAGTTATGGATTCCTTGATTCATTCATCGATTACTGTAAATTGCTGATTTCTATTGACGTGAGTGGCTTTTGCAGTATATAATTTAAAGAGAATTATATATTCAAATATAATAGGTTTGTAAAATTTAGGTGTTTCTCTGTGCCCTATATTGGAACGTTTTGGCCTAAGCCAAACTGCAGGAGCAATTCGTCGTGTGTAAGGTTCGGCGAATGAAGAACGTTTCAAGATGTGGTGTGAGTGTGTGATGTCATAAAATTGCAAGCCTAATACGTTTAAGTATACACTGGGAGGGTAAATGCCTAAAGATAGTTTTGCGCGAATGAAACAGAGATTACTGACAATTCTTAAAGAATATTCGTTAAAACATAAAAAGATAGTTTTGTCGAGTGGGAAAACAAGTAATTTCTATCTTGATGTCAGGCTTTGCAGTTTACGAAGTGAAGGCGCTTATTTGATTGCTGCAATATTTTTAGAGATGATTAAAGGTGAGGGCATAACTGCTGTTGGCGGTTTGACTATGGGAGCAGATCCTATTGTGGGGGCAATCGCTGGATTGAGTTTTGTGCAGGGGATAGCGATTAATGGTTTTATTGTGCGTAAACAGGAAAAAAAATATGGTTTGCAGAAATTGATCGAAGGCCCTGGGCTGAACGCGGAAAGCAGGGTTTTAATTGTGGATGATGTTGTAACTACAGGACTATCAACAGTTAAAGCTATTCAAGCTGTAGAGAAAACTCAGGCAAAGATTGTACGTGTAATTGCTGTTGTTAATAGGTTAGAAGGCGCTATAGATAACATTGCTAAATGCGGATTTAAGCTGGAGTCAATATTTACGTTAAAAGATTTTGGAAGGATTTAGATAATGGATGTTGTGGGTATAATTCCAGCAAGGTATGGTTCTACCAGACTCAAGGCAAAAGCATTAGCAGACATAATGGGTAAACCAATGATTCAGCATATCTATGAACGCGCTAAAAAAGCTTCGGTATTGGATGAATTAATTGTCGCGACTGATGACGAGCGGATAAAAGAAGCAGTGGATAGTTTTGGTGGAAAAGCAGTACTTACTGCTAAGCAGCATACCTCAGGCACTGAGCGTTTAGCTGAGGTTGTTTTTGATTTAGATGTCAAAATTGTAATTAATATTCAGGGAGATGAGCCTTTAATTCATTCTATGATGATCAATGAGCTTGCTTATACCCTTATGGATGATTCTTCACTTCTAATGGCTACACTTAAACATAAAATAAAAGATAGCGAAGATTTTAAAAACCCGAATGTTGTGAAAGTAATTACTGACAAAAATAATTTCGCGATTTATTTTTCCCGCTCTTTTATCCCTAATATGTTACGTAAAAAATTAAATTACTGGATTGATGTTTATAAGCATATTGGAGTTTATGCGTATACAAAGGACTTTTTGCTAACCTTTAAGAATTTAACTCCATTGCAGTTAGAAAAAGCAGAAGCATTGGAACAACTGCGGGCGCTGGAACATGGTTATAAAATTAAGGTAATTGAGACGCAATATGATACTATTAGTGTAGATACAAAAAAAGATTTAATTGCAGTGACTAAATTACTGCAAAATAGTTAATCTCCATTCATTCACTGACTATGTATACTAAAACATAATAGGTTTATAAAATTTGCTTCGTTAATAAAATTTGTGGGTAGCAAATGGTTGAAATAGTTTGTAACTTATTACAACGAAATGAATTAGAAGTCAGGAGTCAGAATTCAGTATGGAAAGAGGTAAAGCTAAAACATTTAGAGATTTAGTAGTTTGGCAAAAATCTCATTCGCTGGTTTTATTGATTTATTCTTTTAGCAGCGTTTTTCCCAAGCATGAAATATTTGGTTTAACTTCTCAGTTAAAGAGAGCAGCTATTTCTATTCCAGCTAATATTGCAGAGGGTTTTAAGAAAAAATCTAAAAAGGATAAAGCTCGTTTTTATAATATTGCTCAAGTTTCTATAGAAGAATGCCGTTATTTTTTTATTCTCGCGAAAGACTTAAATTATGGAATAGATCGAAACATAAATTTACTGATAGAGGAAGTCAGTAAACTTTTAGCCTTTATATTTCATAACCCAAGAAGCATGGTTTATGAAATGGCATAACCCTGATAGCAGAAATAAATTAAAAAGCAATTTATTTCATCAGCCCTGCGGGTAAAT
>QNCH01000110.1 GCA_003645745.1 Candidatus Omnitrophota bacterium | reverse complement strand
CTGGAAAATTCAGCTAAAATTATTAGTGTAATGAAGCCTGTTCCTTTTAATGCAGGTAATTTTGATCTGGCAATTATTCCAGCGCATGACAGGGTTAAATCGAGTGGTAATATTTTGATTACAAAAGGCGCCCTAAATTTAATTGATTCTGAGTATATTGCGCGCAGTGTCAGAGAATTTAAAGAAAATATAAAAATTAAACAAGGTCTAAAAATAGGGCTTTTGATTGGCGGCAATTCCACAGATTATTTGCTAAGCGCTAAAGTTATGGAAAATGTGCTTGGACAGGTTAAAAAGTTTTTAGTGGAGTTTAACGCGGAATTGTTAATTTCAACTTCCCGCAGAACCCCAAAAGATGTTGAGCAGTATTTGGACAAAGCTTTAGCACAATATCAGCGGTGTATTTTTAAGGTTTTTGCTAATCAATTTAATCCTGAATTTGCTGTTGGCGCAATATTAGGATTATGTGACGTGGTGATTACTTCAGGAGAAAGCATTTCTATGGTTTCTGAAACAGCAAGTTCAGGCGCGTATACAATTGTGTTTTTGCCAAAAAAGAGGCGAAAAAATAAAAAATCAAAACACCGTTTGTTCCTTGAAGACTTGCAGAAAACAGGTATAATTAGAATGTCATCTCCAGATGCTATTTATCATAGTTTAATGGACTTTAAAAATAAACAGTATCAACTTAAACAACTTGATAATCAAAGTGCGTTAGACCAGGCAATAAGGAATAAAATTTTACTGCTAAATAAATAATTAATGAGTAAACTGGTAATTTTTTGTTAAAACGGTTATTCAGAAAAGCCTGAATGGTTAATTCTGAATATAGATTCCCGCTAAAAGATTGCGGGAATGACAAATGGGGATTGCGGGAATTTAATTTAAATAAGGTTTGTTTTACAATGAATATTTTACAGGTTCTTCCAGCGCTTGAGGCTGGCGGAGTAGAAACAGGCACATTAGATTTAGCTAAAGAATTGGCCAAAGCAGGCCATAAGGCTGTAGTTGTGTCTTCCGGCGGTAGTTTGGTTTCTAAATTAGAGGCTTTATCTGTAAAACATTACACTTTAGCTGTGCATAAAAAATCTTTATTTGTTATGTTTAAGCTTGTTTCTGAACTTAGAGAAATAATTAATCGGGAAGATATTGATCTTGTGCATGCGCGCAGCAGGGTTCCTGCCTGGATTAGTTTTTTTGCCCTGCAAAAAACAAGAGCTGAATTTGTTACAACCTGCCATGGTTATTATAGTAATCATTTTTTTAGTAAGGTTATGGGGTTTGGCAAAGTTGTGATTGCGATTAGCAATACCATTGCTCAGCATATGAGGCGTGATTTTAAAGTTCCTGAACATAAAATAAGGCTTATTTATCGCGGGCTGGATTTAGAAAAATTTAAATTTAGAGGGTTTTTTGTAAAAAATAATGCTAAGGAAAAAATTATCGGTATTGTTGGCAGAATTACTCAGATTAAAGGCCATACATATCTTTTTAAAGCTATGCCGCGGATATTAAAGGAGTTTCCGAATGCTAAAATTATAGTTATTGGCGCTGCAGCAAAAAATAAACAAAATTATTTTAAACAATTATGCGCACTTATTGCTGGACTTAATTTAAACAATAAAATAGAGTTTTTATCTAATGCGCAGAATATCCCTGGGATTTTGAGTAAACTTGATTTGTTAGTGCTTCCAAGTACATATTTGGAAGGTTTCGGAAGAGTGATTATTGAAGCTGGAGCTGTTGGTGTGCCTGTAATAGCAAGCAAAATTGGCGGGATTACAGAAATTATAGAACATAACCATAATGGCCTTTTAGTCTCTCCTGCTGATGTTTACGGATTAGAATGTGAAATAATCAGGATTTTGAAAGAGCCGGGTTTGGCGCGAAAGTTAGCGGCTAATTTAAAAAATGATGTACAGGAAAGATTCTCTTTAAATACTCTTGCAGATAAAACTATTGCTGTGTATAGGGAAGTTTTAGAAAATAAACGGATTTTAGTAATTAAATTTGGCTCTTTAGGTGATGTGATTTTAATCACTCCGGCTTTAAGGGCTTTGCGGGCAAAGTTTCCAAAAGCTGAGATTGAAGTTTTAGTATTGGATAAATTTAAGGATGTTCTATTAGGATGCCCGGATATAAATCAATTAATTTGTCTGAAAAATAAAGGCCTAATTGAAGTATTTGCTAAGACTTTATTATTACGTAAAAAAAAGTTTGATTTAATTATTGATTTTCAAAATAATAAATTAAGCCATATCCTGGGGTTTTTATGCGGAGCAGAAAAGCATCTTGGTTACAGAAATAAAAAATTTGGTTTTTTGCTTAAATCCGGCATTATTGATAAAATGTCTAATGTTGGGCCAATAACACATCAGTTTCAATTATTAAAATTTTTAAATATAAATCTTGTTGACAAAAAACTTAAATTACAGGTTGGTGAACAAAAGAAAAAAGAAGTTATAAAATTGCTCGAAAGCTATAGTTTTAGTCTGAAATACCCGTTAATTGGGATTAATGCTTTTGCCAGTTTGCGTTGGCAGAGCAAAGCATGGCTTATAGAACGTTATGCAGGTGTCGCTGATATGCTGGCCAGAGAGTTTAATGCTCAAATAGTGTTTACAGGTATTTTAGAACATAAAGAGAAAATTGCTAATATAATTTCTTTGATGCGTTCTAAAGCAATTAATTGCGCTGGACAAACATCTTTAAGGCAGCTATGCGCGTTAATTGATTTATGCGCTGTTTTTCTTAGTGTGGATAGTGCTCCTTTGCATATAGCTGCCGCAGTTGAAACGCCGTTTGTTGCTCTTTTTGGGGCTACAAATCCGCAGAAGCATTTGCCTTATGCGGAAAAATTTGTTTTAATAAAAAAAGAGACTGAATGTTCTCCATGTTATAAATCTTTTTGTACGCGCAAAGATTGTATGCGAAGTATTAGTATTAATGAAGTTTTTCAGGCGATATCAACTTTATTGGATGGAAAAAAGAGATGAATATA
This sequence comes from Candidatus Omnitrophota bacterium, assembly GCA_003645745.1. GTDB lineage: Bacteria > Omnitrophota > Gorgyraeia > B26-G9 > B26-G9 > B26-G9. The sequence goes on along the minus strand of QNCH01000110.1, from coordinate 2,785 downwards.
CTTTTTGTCACAACACACCTAAATTACGGCGGGATAAGTTCATATACTGTTTCTTTGTCTAAGTTATTGGAAGAAAAGGGGCATCATATTTATTTAGCTTCTGCTGGCGGTGATATGCTTTTGCAATTGCAGGAAAAAGGTTTTGAGCATATTCAGATTCCAATTAGTACAAAGTTTGAATTGAGCCCCCTGGTTTTTTTTAGCATATTTAAGCTTTTAAAATTTGTCAGGAAAAATCATATTGATGTTATCCATGCACATACAAGGGTTACTCAAGTGTTAGCTTATTATTTGAGTAAGATAACAAAAGTTCCTTTTATTACTACTTGCCATGGTTTTTTTAAGCAGAATATAGGCAGGCGTTTTTTGCCTTGCTGGGGAGAGAAAGTTATTGCTGTTAGTGACGCGGTAAGAGAGCATTTAAAAGTTGATTTTGCTCTGTCTGAAGAAAAAATTGTTTTAATTCCTAATGGCATAGATATAGAGCAGTTTAAAACGCTGAAAAAAAAGACAGATAGCATTTCCTCTTTGCGGGTTGTCGGCATTGTCGCGCGGCTGTCTTCAGTAAAAGGGCACAAATATTTAATCGCGGCTATGGCCAAAGTTATCCAGAAGTTTTTTGACGCGCGTTTGTTTATTTTTGGCGAAGGCAGGATAAAATACGCTTTAGTTCGTCAGGCTGAACAATTAAAAATAAAGGATAAAGTGTTTTTCCTCCCTTCAGTGACAAATACTACAGAAGTTTTAAATGAAATAGATATTTTTGTGATGCCTTCTTCTCAAGAAGGGTTGGGTTTGTCTATCCTTGAGGCTCAAGCTTGCGGATTGCCTGTTATTGCTTCAAATGTGGGTGGGATTCCGTCTATAGTTAAAGATAATCTTTCAGGATTGCTGGTTCCTCCTGAAAATAGTGATCTGCTTGCTTCTGCTATTATAAAGCTTATGCGTGACAGAAAAATGGCTATGCGGCTTGGCCAGAGGGCAAGGCAGGACGTGGAAAACAAGTTTAATATAGAACAAATGGTTGATAAAGTTGAACATGTTTATAATAAAGTGGGGGGATGATGAAGAAAAAAATTATTGTAAGTATTTTTTTGATTTTAGGTTTTATTTTTGTAGCATTGTGGTATCTAAAGATAGTATATTCTGTTCCAGTGCTTATGTATCATAATGTGGATAACAATGCTAAAAAATCATGTTTGAGTGTTACTCCTGAGACTTTTGAAAAACAAATGCTTTTTTTAAAGGAGCATAATTATCAGGTAATTTCATTAGATAAATATGTTGATTTATTAAAATCAGGAAAGAAACCAAAGAAGAAATCTGTTGTGCTTACTTTTGACGATGGTATGGAAAATAATTATACCACAGTTTATCCAATATTGTTGCGTTATGGAATGCCTGCAACATTTTTTGTGGTTACTGACTGGGTTGGCAACCACGAAGTGATGAATTGGCAGCAGATTGAGGAGTTAAATAAAAATATATTATTTAGTATTCAAAGCCATGGACTGAGTCATAAAGAATTAGATAAATTAACAATTGGTGAAATTGATACAGAGGGCAGGGAGTCGAAGAAACGTTTAGAATCAAAATTAAAAACAGAAATAAAATATTTTTGTTATCCTTGCGGTTCTTTTAACGCAGTCTCTAAGGAAATTTTAAAACTAAATGGGTACAAAGCTGCTTGTGCTACACATCCGGGTAAGGAAACCGCTTTAAATGATTTATTCGCGATTCGTAGAATTCGTATTTCAGATTCAGCGGATGATTTGTTTATCTTTTGGGCACAAATTTCCGGGTATTATACGTTTTTTAAAGATCGCAGGATAAAGAAGTAATTATGGAACGCATTTTGGTAATTAATGTCAACTGGCTGGGAGATGTTTTATTCTCTACGCCTGCGATTAAAGCATTAAGAAAAAGTAATCCTAATGCGTACATAGCTTGTTTGGTAGTTAAAAGATGCGCGGAAATATTAGAAAATAATCCAAATATTGATGAGCTGATTATTTATGATGAATATAACAAACACAAATTAATCTGGCAAAAATTTAAATTTATAAAATTATTAAAGCATAAGAAATTTACGCGAGTTTATATTTTGCACCAGTCTTTTAAAAGAGCGTTAATCGGCTACCTCTCAGCCATTCCTGAACGTATTGGCTACAATACTAAAAGAAGAGGTTGTATCCTTACACAGGCAATTGATTTGCCTGAAAAACCTGTGCATAAAATTGATTATTTTCTTTATCTTTTGCAAAAATGCGGCATACAAACACAAGATAGGAATTGCGAATTTTTTATTGACGTAAATAACCGAAAAATAGCAAAGAAAATCTTACAGTTAAACAAGGTGGAAAAAAATGATAAATTTATCGTAATTAATCCAGGCGGAAATTGGCAGTTAAAACGTTGGCCAGTAGAGAATTTTGCGCTTTTAGCAGATTTATTAATTACGCGTTGTGAAGTAAAAATCATCATCAGCGGAGCTAAAAAGGATAAGGAGTTAGCAGAACAAATTATTTCAAAGATGACGCATAAACCGTTAAATTTGTGCGGCCTGACAAATTTAACTCAGATTGCCGCGATAATGCAGGATTCTTTTTGTGTTGTTTCAGCAGATTCAGGCCCAATGCATATATCTAGAGCTGTTGGCGCTAATACTGTCTGTATTTTTGGGCCTACATCAATAGAGCTAACAGGTCCTGTTGGCAAGGGGAAAGGAGTGCTTTTACAAAAAAATATTGGTTGTAAAATTCCGTGTTATCAGCTTGATTGTCCT
>QNCH01000109.1 GCA_003645745.1 Candidatus Omnitrophota bacterium | reverse complement strand
TTTTAAATGCAAAAGTATATAAGAATCCTTAGATTTCTGCATTGCCGCGTAATGTTAAAAATAATTGCGTTAATTTTAATGCAAGTATTTCTGCTTTTTGATTTTGCGTTGTATCAGTCAGGCGAAATTTTTTTTTATGAACGCGATACAACTTTGGTAAAAACATTATCCCCTGAAATTAAGATTAATCATGATTTTATGAAAAATTCATTTAATTTTTTACAAGAAGAAAGTACTACAGGAGAAGAAAATTTTTCTAAACAAAATATAGTAGATTCGCGTCTTAAAAATATTATTTTAAAAATGTTTAAATTTTTTAAACAAGCTTTTTCTTTTAAATTTTTTAAAATTTATTTCCCCGTAGGATTTGTTTTGTATAAAATATACCATTGGTATAAGTCTGGACAGCTTTTATCTGATGATGTTGAATATTTTGTAATTGGCGCTGTTTCTTTTAGTGCTATGGAAATTTATGAGTTTTTTTGCGGGATGGTTCAGAGATTTAAATACAATGGGTTATTACAGAAATTGCAAAAACAGCAATTAGAAATTGAAGTATTATACGATTCTCCAATACAAGAGGAAGAATTAATTCAGGCACAAGATCAAATTAGTGAAGGATGGCATTTTAAAAAACATAAGGTTATTTTAGAAAGAATAGAACCTTTTCTGAAAAAGCAGGCAATTCAGCCTGAAACAATCAATATGCTTACCACAAATATTGACCGTGTCCTTGATAACGCGGTACAAAGTTTATCTAAAAGTAAAAAATTTCCTAAAGATTGCGTTTTAAAAATTAGAATAAAAACATTTTTTGATTCTTTTTTGTCTCAGAAATATCTGGTTGTAGAAATTATTGATAATGGGCAAGGGATTGAGTCAGACAAATTAAATATTTTGTTTGAAAAAGCGTTGCGCGCAGGTAAATCAAGGAAGGAATATGCGCGGAGTACGCTGGCTTCATACGCGAATGCCCTTTATCAAACAGGCAGAGAAATAGTCAAAGAATACAAAGGATTTATTAGAATAGAAACTTCTAACAATCAGGGTTATTTTATTTTGCAGTATCTTGGCCTTAAACCTAAAGTATTTAACTTAACAGATACGCATAAAGTTGATTCTATACAAAGAGGAACGCATTTTCAAATGTGTATTCCCATAAAAAACAATGAATTTGTTAAGCAGGAAATTTTGCTAAAACAGGGGGAAGGTAACTTATCACCTTTAGTTTTAACTCCCGCAATTGTCGCAGCTTGTCAACATATAACATTTAATAAGTCAATGATGGATTTTGAGCGAGATGATGGCCTTATGGGGATTGTAATGTTAGTTCCGCCTGTATCCAAATGCCAGATACATATAAAAGCAGATCAAGCCATTTTGTCTGCAATATAATGGGTTGTTTTTATGTAATCGGTGAGAAGGTGTGAAATAATCCCCCATTATTTTTTTCGCGTTTTTTCTCCGACGAGACATAAAGAGAAATGGGCGAAAAACGGTGATTATTTCACAGCTTCTGACTGAAGCGGGGACACCGTAAACTTATCATTTGAGTATAATTAAATTTTTTAAACTAGATTCCCTGCAAGCAGGACAGGCCGCTAAAAGATTGCGGGAATGACAGTGAAAGACAGCATCCTATTGTCTATTCTGCCATTTATCATCCCCAAATTTTTGTCATTCCCGCAATGCTTTTAGCGGGAATCTATAACTGAATCCCCTCTTCAGTCACCGATTACACAATTTTCTTAAATAATATTGTTAAATAGTCTAAAAATAGTTATAATAATTATTATTATGATAAAGGTTTTTAAATTTTAAATAGTGAAAGTAAATTTTTTTTCTCAGATTAGTGTTGTTGTCTCAGAGCAGTTAATATATGCAAGGTTGGGGTATGCTAAAGGAAAGACTCAGCTCGCGCGTGCGCAAAAAGATGAAATTAAGTCTTATATTGCTCAGGCGATGAGTTTAATTGATTTACAGGGTGTAGAGGCAAGAATAGGGATTAAAAATATAGGTTCAGCAGATATTGCTTTAGATGAAAATATTATTTTAAAAAGTGCTTCTCTTGCTAAATTTCTTAAAGGGTGTTCTGAGGTGATTTTTATGGCAGTTACTGCGGGTAAGCCTATAGTTAGAGCAATTGAGAATAATTCCAAAGGGGAAAATGTTTATGCTGCAGTTATTTTTGATGCTGTGGCAAGTGAAATTACTGATGCTGGATTGGGCTGGATTATGCAGTATATAAACCGGCAATTGCGCAGGCAAAACAGGTGTGTTACAAGCGCGCGTTTTTCCGCGGGATATGGAGATTTTTCTTTAGAAAATCAGAGGATTATCTGGCAGGTTTTAAGATTAAAGGAATTGGGCATAGATTTAACGCAAAGTAATATGCTTGTGCCTGAGAAATCAGTTACTGCTGTAGCAGGGATAAAACAAATTTTAGCTTAAAATTATGCAAAAAATAAATAGCATTTTAAAAAAACGAGTGTTAATTCTTGACGGAGCTACAGGCACAGAATTGCAAAAACTCGGTATGCCTCAAGGCGTTTGCCCCGAGATGTGGTGTTTACAAAATCCTGAAAAAATAAAGTCAATTCATTTCGCTTATCAACGCAGCGGAGCAGATTTGGTGTATTCGCCTACTTTTGGCGCAAACAGGATTAAGCTTAAGCAATATGGAATTGATTCTGTGCAAAATGTAAATCAGCAGCTTGTGCGTTTGGCTAAAGATGCAGTTGGTAAAACAACTTTGATCGCCGGTGGGATTGGGCCTACAGGAGAGTTTATTGAGCCGTTTGGTAAACTTAAGTTTGAAACTGCGGTAGAAATTTTTAAAGAGCAGGCACTGAGTTTGCTTAAAGCAGGTGTGGACCTTTTTGTAATTGAAACAATGCTCGATATTCAGGAAGCAAGGGCAGCGTTAATCGCGGTAAAAGAAATTACAGATAAATTTACTTTGGTTACAATGACTTATGAAAAAAATCAATGCACTCTTAGCGGCACAGACCCTGTAACAGCATTGATTACTTTACAGAGTTTAGGCGCTGACGCGGTTGGCTGTAATTGTTCTACCGGCCCTGAGCAAATGCTTAAATTGATTGCAAAAATGAAGCCTTATGCTTGTGTTCCTCTTGTAGCTAAGCCTAATGCAGGAATGCCGAGAATATTATCTGGGAAAACAGTATTTGATATGCAGCCGGATAAATTTGCTGCTTTTGGCAGAGACTTTGTTAATAATGGCGCTGTAATGCTTGGAGGCTGCTGCGGTACAAATCCTGATCACATCGTTGCGTTAAAGAATGCGGTTAGCGCTTTAACGGTAACTCAACCTGAAAAAAAATCAATCAGTGCTTTAAGTTCTGCCAGAAAGCATAAATTTATTGGTTCAGGCGAGAAGTTAACGGTTGTAGGAGAATGTATTAATCCTACTGGTAAAAAAACATTACAAGCGGAATTGCGTTTAGGCAAGATGTCTTTGGTGCGTTCTCTGGCAAATCAGCAGGAAAATAGCGGCGCTGATTTGTTAGATGTTAATGCTGGTGTTTCAGGCATAGATGAAAAACATACTCTTAAAGAAATGATTAAACTTCTTTCTGTGATGAGTAATTTAGGCTTAGTGATTGACAGCACAGATGTTGACGCAGTGGAAGCAGGATTGCGTATCTATCCAGGCAGGGCATTAATTAATTCTATTTCAGCAGATAAAGATAAATTAGAAAAACTCCTTTCAATCGCTGCTAAATATGGCGCAATGTTTATAGCTCTGCCTTTAGACGGCAGGAATATCCCAAAAAAATTTTTAGGGCGTAAAGAATTGATTCTAAAAATATTTGAGAAAGCAAAAAAATTTGGCTTTACTAAAGATGACTTTGTGGTTGACGGGTTGATAATGACGGTTTCTTCTCTGGCTTTTGCAGGGATAGAGACATTGAAAACGATTAAATGGTGTTCTGAAGAGTTTAGAGTCGGGACAATTTGCGGGCTTTCTAATATTTCTTTTGGCTTGCCTGAGCGTGTATGGATGAATGCGGCTTTTCTTGCAATGGCGCAGGCAAATGGTTTAACTATGGTAATTGCTAATCCATTGAAAAAAGAAATTATGTATTTTAAGCGTGCAGCTGACGTTTTACTTTTAAAAGATAAAGATGCTGCTGCTTTTATTTCTTATTTTAATGAAAATTTTTCTGAGCCAGTTAAGGAACAAAAAGATTTGAGTATTGACGCTCAAATTTTTAATGCTGTATTGCAGGGAAACAGGGAAGACATTCAGAGCTTGATCAAACATGGTTTGGGCTCAGGCTTGTCCGCGGATAGCATTGTGCAAAAAATAATGATTCCGGCAATTGAAAAAGTAGGTGATTTATTTGATCAAAAACAATATTTTTTACCGCAATTAATTGCCAGCGCTGAAGCAATGAAAATAGGTTTTTCCTTTCTTGAGCCTCAAATTAAAAAATCCGGACATCTAAAGCAGAAAAAGACAGTAGTTATTCTTGCGACTGTAAAAGGGGATATTCATGATATTGGCAAAAATATTGTTGGCTTAATGCTTGATAATTATGGTTTTTCTGTCATTGATTTAGGCAAAGATGTTTCAGCTGAAAAAATTATCGCGGAAATAAAACAGCATAAATCAGCTATCGTTGGACTTTCAGCTTTAATGACCACTACAATGGTAAATATGAAAGAAGTAATTGAATTAGCAAAAAAAGAAGGGCTGAATTGCCGTTTTATTGTTGGCGGAGCAGTGGTAACAAAAGAATACGCGCATTCTATCGGCGCTGAATATGCTTGTGATGGTGTGGGCGCTGTGCGTATGGCCAAAACTCTGGAGAGGTAGGACAAAAAAATGATTATTTTAACTGGCGGAGCCGGATTTATTGGAAGTTGTTTTTTATGGAAGTTAAACCAGCAGGGTATAGATGATGTGATTGTTGTGGATCATTTGGGGAAAAGTGAAAAATGGCGCAATTTATGCGGCAAGCGTTTTTCTGATTATATTCAAAAGGATAAATTTTTGGAATTAATTGATCAGGATAAATTTACTAACCTTGAGTGTGTTATCCATATTGGCGCGTGCAGTTCTACAACTTTTGCTGATGCTGATTATTTTATTGAGAATAATTATCAATATTCAAAAAAAATAGCATTATGGGCATTTAAGCATAAAGCGCGTTTTTTATATGCATCATCTGCAGCTACATATGGCAGCGGCGAATTCGGTTATAACGACAATGTTGAGAATATGTATCGTTTAAAACCATTGAATATGTATGGATATTCTAAGTCTCTTTTTGACCTCTGGATACTAAATAATGGCTATATTGATCAAGTTACTGGCTTTAAATTTTTTAATGTATTCGGCCCTAATGAGTATCATAAAGCAGAAATGATGAGTGTTATTTGTAAAAAATTTGCTGAGCTTAAATCCGGATGTATAAAATTATTTAAGTCCTATAATCCGCAATATAACCATGGAGAGCAGAAAAGGGATTTTGTTTATATTAAAGATGTTGTAGATATAATGGACTATTTTTTTCAGCATCAGGATAAAACCGGCATATTTAATTTAGGTACAGGCCGCGCGCATACCTGGAATGAATTGGCTTTGGCAATGTTTGCGGCAATAGGCAAAACACCGCAAATTGAATACATAGAAATGCCAGATTATTTAAAGTCAAAGTATCAGTATTTTACTGAGGCAAAGATTGATAAATTAAGGGCAGTGGGATGCAATATTGAGTTTCAGCCTTTTGAAATTGCAGTAAAAGATTATTTGCATTATTTGGAAAAACATGAATATTTATAATTCCTTACCTTATTAAAATTTTAAAAAGCCATAAATTATGGATATAAAGTTTG
>QNCH01000108.1 GCA_003645745.1 Candidatus Omnitrophota bacterium | reverse complement strand
TATGGAAGCACAAGCATAATCATCCGCAGAACAAATCATATAATCAGGCACATTAGATACTGCATCAGATGCCATTTCAAAACTAAAATTATGGCTACTCTGTAATTTGTCGCTAAGCTCTTGTTTCCAACTGCCATTAAAATAACTAACTCCATTAAACATCCGGCTTAATTCTTCATTATCCCAGTTAATCTTTTCTACCTTGTCTATAAAAAATTGCACTATATCCGACTCCATCCCAGGAATCTGCTTAAACAAATTCTTCAATCCATCTATTAATAGTAGATCATCTTTTCCTAAATACACATTTGACTGCTCTATGCGTTCTTGTTTCAATAAAACATTAATCCTAAGCTTTTGCAGCGTGTATGCCTCTTCAACTTTTTTGGTCTGTTCAGCCATATCCAGAGAATCACCTGCTGTAACTCTTTCATATACTGTCAAACTTTCATCGAATACAGAATCTGACAAAATTTTATTTACTTCATCTCTATTAATCCCAGCTTTTTTAAGCACAATTGCTGCTTTCAAACGCGCCGCAGGATCCTGAGAAAATAAATTCTGCCAATAGATATTTTGAGGTATAACAGTATTTACATCTATTTGTGTATCCAGCTTTGTATAAATTCTGGCAAAAGTTCTAATCTTTGCATAACCTTTCAAATAAGCTGCTTCTGTTAGCCCTGGGATATGATCATTTATCTTTCCATATCCATAAATTACTAAAAAAGCGCCTGGTTTTAACTCGTTTTGCAGCTTATCCATAAGCTGATGTCGATAATCATACATAAGGCCGCTGCGATAATAAAAAATAATATCAAAATTAGATAAATCTTTATTTAAAAAATTACGTCTTTCAAACTCTACTTTTTCCGGATTGATCACATCTGATACTTCATGCTCAATAATCGATTTACTCAAATCTACTAATTTCTGATCAATCTCATATCCAACACTTTCTGCTCCATAAGCAGCAAACACACAACATACATTACCTATGCCGCTGCCTAAATCACAAAATTTTGTGTTTGAATTTACTGGCAAAACCATTGCAATCTGATTTGCCGCTTCTGTATCTGTTACCAAAAATATCCCTATTTCTTTGCCATTAAAGTCAAGGGTATGAGTAAAAGCAGGCCAGGCATCTTGCGCGCAAATTTTAGAATATACAGAAATTATTTTTTCTATTTTTTGTTCCATACATTCAAAAGAGCGTTTAAAATTTTCTTTACACAAACACACATTTGGCGCTAACGCGCTAAATACTGTCTCATCTATTTTACAAGCCGCATACTGCAGCCTCAATGCCGCAGCCAGTAAGATTAAAATTTGAAGCACTAAAAAAAATCTGATTAATTTTAACATTTTTATATAAAAATATTCCTTTTAAAGTAATCGGTGAATAAAAAGGAGTTTCAGTTATGGATTCCCGCTAAAAACATTGCGGGAATGCCAAAAATTGGGAGATGACAAACAGCAGGATAAACAATAAGATGCTGTCTATCATTGTCATTCCCGCAATCTTTTAGTGGGAATCTACTTTTAAAAAATTAACTATACTCGAACGCAATTGGTTTGTAAAATTTAGGCGTTTCCCTGTGCCCTAGATTGGAACGTTCAGACCTAAGTCAAACCGCAGGCGCAGCTTGCTGCACCTAAGAATTTACGAACGCAGAACGTTTCAAGATGCAATACAGGGGAATGTCATAAAAGTACAAACCAATTACGTTTGAGTATATGTTAAAATGATAACTTTATGGTGTCCCCGCTTCATTCATTCACCGATTACCTTTTAAATCGCTTGTGCAATATACTCATAGTTTTTAGATAATTTTATTGTTTGATTAATCCTTAAATGAGTTAATATTTTTTTACACGCTGCGCACAAATTAATTCCCTTTGTGTCTATTCCCTTTAAACCAGCTGAATGCATAACACACTGCGGATTACGACAATGCGGCAATCCTGCTAAATGCCCTAGCTCATGTTTAATTACTTTAGATAAACGCGTAATAAAATTATCCTGGACAGAATAATCGCGTTCAAACTTATAAGAAGAGACGATTGCAACATTATATTCTACTGCTTGTCCATAACAATGAATAGGAAAATCAGTAATAATCAACATTTGAGTATTTTTTCCCAACAAACAACTCCCTTTAGCTTTATCTACTATTGTGTTAATCATTTTATCAGTATAATGATCATCTAATTGCGAACTTTTCATATACACTGCCTCAGGAAATTCCATAACTAAACTGCCAAGTTCCATATTACGCAAATACTTATGTAATGCTAACATAACCTTAACTTCCTGCCTACGAAGCTGTGAAACCCGTTGTTCATTATACAAACGGATAACAACTAATTTTTTCTTTTTAAAAATCCTCTGATAAAAAGAAAAGAAACTTTCCATAAATTCTGATTGAGAAACATTAGACACAGGACAAAGGCTATAGCGATAGACACTGCTATCTTGAAATTCACAAACATTACACATATTGCATCCTATAAATAGAAAATATATCAAAAATAAACCACTTACTTTTTTAATCATCATTTTACTCCGTAATCCGCGATTTTAAAATTGTAAATAAACTACCTCGCAGTAAGCTGCGGGGAATTAAACCAGACTAAGATTAAATCGCACAGCAGCATCTTGCTGCGAGGTAATCGGTGATAGAATGGGGCATTTGATAAAGATAACAAACTAAATTAAAAACAGAATACGGATAACCGGGTTCGGGGACCTGTTTTTATAATAATAAATTTAACAATAATCTAAAGATCCCGGGCATGATAAATCATGCCCCTACAGATTGAATTGATAATTTGTTATATGCTTTGCTCAATAAAAATCTGCCTGACTAATTGCTGCAAATGCCCTCTGCTCTGATATTTGAAATCAGGCAGCATAAACATACCTTGATTTACAATCGCATTCAAATATTTTAAATCCAATTCTATTTCAGCAATTCTCATTTTTAATGCCATAACAGCTTCCTGTAACTGCTCCGCGTCAATTTCTTTGGAATTAAGCACATCCAACAATAAGTCTGCTAAAAATTCAAATTTTATCCCGTCTAAAAACGCGTTCCGCATATTTTCAACATTAGGAATACGCATAAGATTTTTGCTTATTTCACTCTTTTTTTTCTTTATGCCCAAATACAATTCATTAAGCTCTGCAATATTCCTTTGCATTTGCTCAATCGCCTCTGCATCCAATTTTTCTTTTTCAAACTCTTGTAACAGGTTCCGAATTTTTGCCTTGATCATAAATAAACCATTTTGCATCTCAATAATAAAATTTCTGCACAAATTATCCGCAGATACTTTCTCCATTATCTTAGTAAATTCAAGCTTATGTTCCTGCTCTATGATTTGCATAGCTTTAAATAAAAGATAAAATTTTCGGAGTCCTCGTGTTTCTCTAATTTCAAGCCAGCCATTCATTACTGACACAACTTCAACAATCAACTGCCTTGTCCAATAATCAGCAAGATGCTGCTTACTGCCGCGTGCTTTAGTGATTTGAAAAAAATCCACTAATTTTTCCTCTGTGTCCACCCCATATTGACGATATCGCTGATTCAACAAACCTAATATTTCAAGTTCTGCTGCTTCTACAATTTCTGTATCTGATAATGCGTCTATTTCTAAAATTATTTTTGCAGCTTGCGCGCAAACTTCAGGATCCTTTGCTGATTTTGCTGTATTTAAAATACTGAATTTTGTCCGCTCATATTGATCCTGATTCGCAGAAGATGCCAAAAATGCTATTTTAAAAATATTACTTGTTTTAATGTACTTATTAAGCATTCGAAAAGCATTAGCAACAATCATCGGATTAAAATCATTGATGCCAACACCTGCTTTATGTGCTTCGCTAAACATAGGAAATAATATATTTAAAATAAATTCCTGATTGCCTTCTAATTGCTCAATTCCTCTTACTCTTCGATAATTCTGCATCAAAGACCTTAAAAGCAATGTTTGTTCTTCATTCAGGATTAAATTAAACTTATTATCCATCTGTAAATTAAAAACAAACCTACAAACTGGTAAAATAAAATCATAAAGCCCTGCTGTTTTTTCTAAATCATCATTTGTTAATTTTAATAAATTTTCTAATCCATCAACACATTGATGATCAGTCAGCCAGATCAACCATTGCATAAAATTAGCTGGAGGCAATAACTTCCATTGCCTTATTTTTACCTCTTCAGCTAAAACATCAGATTTTTTTGTTTCCTCGAATATTTTCTTAACCAGGGATCTAATACCATGTGTTTGCTTAAACAATACATCTTCTATTTGCTGATTATACTCTCTTAATTTAAGCACATCCGTTTGTTCCTGATCTTGTTTATCCCCAAAATTCTGCTCTTTGTTCTGTAAAAGTTCGCCAAAATAAAAATAATATGCCGCGCGCAATTCTATTATCTGCTGCAACGCGTCTAATTGGCGATCATTATAAGACAAAAGCATTGCAGCTTTTTGTGAAGGCAATTTGTTCAGCCACTGCTTAAAATCTGATAAATACTCATCTTGTGCCCCTTCCCGCGCGTTTAACCTGCCGAGTTTTTGCAAAATCATTTGCCTTACAGAATTAATGCGCAAATAAAAAAACACTCTGCCATCTTTATTTTCTACAAAAATATCCCCGCCCAAAGCTCTCATAATGCCTACCGCGCTAAACAACCCATACCCATGTTTATCCTTGTCCTGTTTAGTTGTTATGCCTGGGAGAAATAATTTCTGCACACCAGTTAACTGGTCTTTTTCTAAAAACTCAGGAGCTATCGCGCCGGGATTAGAAAAAATAATTTCCGCGGTATTTCCCTGTTGCATAAATTCTATTTTTATCTCGCCTATTTTTCCTTTAACCTGCATATGCTGTTGGCAATTTTTCATTAAATTCTGCATTACAGAAGCAAAAAGAACAGAGTTTATTTGTACGTTAAAGAAATGAGTCGTGTTCAAACGCAGCTTCACTGCTAATTGCCGCAAAGCAGGATCATCTTTAGATGCTTGTTCAAACTCATACTCAGAGATATTGCCTTTTGATAATTTTTCTAATTGCTTTTGATATTTTTGCTTTAACCCAATGATTACTTTGTCATTTGATCTTGCATAATACTGCCGATTTTGCAATCCTGTTTTAAAATCAGGCAAACATTTATCTAATAACTGCTGCGCGGAAAAATTTTGGTTTAAAACAACAATATCTCCAGCAGATACTTGCAAATAACTCTGAACCTGTTGATTCAATAATATAATTTTATCTTTTAACTCTTGCGGAAGATTAGACTCCTCTGCATACTCAGACAAATCAGTAAAAACTTCTTTTAACTCCCGCAATGCATCCAAAATATTTTGATCAGCATCGCCATCTTTAGAAATAATTTCATGCAAAAAATTAAAAATAGTAATTACCTGTGCACACTTTTCAGATAATTTCGCAGCATTTTTCACACTATTTTTTTTGCAATGTAAATCTATGCCCCCTATCACAGCAAAAATACTATTATCTAAATCATGCAAAATCACTCGCAAAAAAGACTTCACATTTTGGTGAGAAAAAGGAACAAATTGTTGGTAATACTTAGCCATAGTTTGCGTTAAATGCTTATCAGCAATATTTAAATTAGGCGAAAGGCAATTCTCCGCATTTTTTTTAACAGAAACAAACTCATTTATCTGCCCCGCGCCTAAACATAGAACAAAAAATACCTGCGCTAATAATAACGCGCATACTCTTAAGAATAAACTTTTTTTAACCACTTATCCCTCCAATAATTTTTTAAAAAATATAATGGTATCTATAGTTATATTAAATTAGATTCCCACCAAAAGATTGCGGGAATCCATATTCAGCCATCTGCCTGATAT
>QNCH01000107.1 GCA_003645745.1 Candidatus Omnitrophota bacterium | reverse complement strand
TAACTGGCGCTGAAATTACAGATGGCCAAATACAAAGTATTTTGAAAAATCTTGGATTTGAAATTTGCCAAACAGATAATGCTGGTGTTTTTAAGGTAGGAGTACCTGATTTTCGTAATGATATTGATATTCCGCAAGACTTGATTGAAGAAGTGCTTAGAATTTGGGGCTATCACAATGTCCTGACAGTTATGCCGCGTTTAAGGGTAAATGCTGAACCTGCTTTTAGCAAAATTTTTTACGCTAAAAATAAGCTCAGACAAATAATGCTGGCGCAAGGCGTAAATGAAATAATTACCTACGCTTTTTTAAGCAAAAAAGCTCTTTTAAAAGCAAAGAGTTTTTCCCCCAGTTATGCTGTGATTCAGAATCCTTTAAGTACAGAACAGGAATATATGCGCTGTAGTTTAATGCCATTATTTTTAAAAACAATTAACTTGAATTTAAATCGTAAAATAAGCCAGGTAAATATCTTTGAAATTGGGAAAATCTACGCGTCCTGCAAACAGGGGTTTGAAGAAACAGAAGTGCTTGCCATTGCTTTATGCGGGGAAATACACAACGATTGGCAGGAGCATAGAAACGTTGATTTTTATAATTTAAAAGGTATAATTGAAACTGTACTCAGCAGAATGGGAGTGAAAGATTTTAGTTTTAAACGCCAGCCGTATGATTTTTATCAGCCTGAACAGTCTGCAGCAATTGTTTCAAACGAAAAAAATCTTGGTTTTTGCGGCAAAATTAGTCAGCAGGTTTTATCTGAATTTGATATTTCCCATCCTGTATTTTTCGCTCAAATAGAAATAGAAAAATTATTGCATAGTGTTAACAAAGAATATAAATTTATCAGTTTATCGAAATATCCTGTTGTAACCAGGGATATCGCGATTATTGTTAAAGAAAATGTCCCTTCTCAAACCGCAGTAGAAATCATCAAACGCACAGCAGGCGATTTATTAGCCAGCATAAGTTTGTTTGATGTTTTTCAAGGTAACCCTATCACCGCAGGATTTAAAAGCCTTGCCTATTCCGTCGCGTATCAGAGTAAAGACAGAACATTAACTGATTTAGAAATTATACAATTGCATAATTCTGTACTCAAGGCTTTGACTGAGCAAATGGATGTAAAGTTTAGATAAATAAAGAAGTAGACAATGGGGTACAATGATTTCAAAAAATAAATCAGTGATCAGTGTAAATTTGTTTTTCAATCCGTCTCTATCTGTTATCATTTCCATGGTTTTCGCGGTGGTGATTGGAGTAGGAGTTTTGGGGGGTGGGGCGCAAGTTCAAGCAGCGGATTATTACATGGCAACAGATGGAAGCGATACAACAGGGGATGGAAGTTCGGGAAATGAATGGCAGACCTTGCAGTATTCAATGGCACATATGTTAGGGGGAGATACTTTGATTATTCGGGACGGTATCTACACGGGAACTGAAAATGTTGTAGACACGAACCACTTCCCGCCTCAGGGCACAAATACTAATTGGACCATTATTAAAGCAGAGCATGATGGGAAAGTTTTTTTTGGTGATCCAGATAGCATTAGCACGGATAGAACTTTTTATGTTGAAAATAAAGGAGATTCCTATATCCAGTTTGAGGGTTTGGTTTGGTTTGGTGGTTGTGTTGTTGGGGCAGTGAACTACCTGAAATTTCTTAGATGTGGCTCTGGGAATAATATAGTAAATAATGTAGGTATGTTGTTTCGTAATAGCGTGTCACATCACATCTTATACGAAGATTGTTACGCATGGGGCGGAGGGAGATATAGGTTATTATCGTATAAATCAGATTATATAATTGTGAGGAGATTTGTCGGGAGAATTGATGCAACCAATACCGAACATGATGGGAGGCTTGAACCTCTGGGTGGAGTGGCGTTTTATGATTCTTCTAATTGCGAAGGGCAGAATATTATTATTATTGACTCTGATACTGGGGACTATTGGAATGTCGCCAGCTTAGTTGGTGCATTTACTCTCCCAAACGGGGGAGGGACAGGTAATTTTTTTCGGGGTTGTATTAATTTACATGGGGATATGTCCTTACATGGTCAAAGTGTTGGGTTTTCTGATACTAATAGAATGGATTGTATAGGCT
Source organism: Candidatus Omnitrophota bacterium (assembly GCA_003645745.1). Lineage (GTDB taxonomy): Bacteria > Omnitrophota > Gorgyraeia > B26-G9 > B26-G9 > B26-G9. Next base: position 3,821 of record QNCH01000107.1, on the reverse strand, counting down.
GGGATGCGCCTAGTGGAGCATTACTGGGTTATGGGACGACTTATGACCACTTAACAATAGGAAATATTTCTACCTGGTTGAGCTATGGAGCTGTAGATGGACATACTGGTAACGCTTGTACTGTTCAAAATAGTCTTTTTGTAAATATATCAGCAGAGTATGGTGCTCTGAAGAATGTGGCATTATCAGACTACAATTATTTCTATGGTAACTATCTTGATTATTTTAATACAAACCAAGGAGTACATGATGTCATCAACATTAATCCTATGACAAATTCCTTAAAATATCTTCCTAGAATTGAAGCTAACTCTGATTTGTCAAGTAAAGCCTCAGATGGCGGGGATATTGGAGCAACTGTGATGAAGAGGATTGGTATTAACGGGACATTGTGGGGGGAGCCAGGATACAATGAAACAACTAATGAATCTTTATGGCCTTTTCCTAATGAAGATATTATAAAAACCAATATGAAAACTTACCTCCATCCGCAGATTAGTGGTGAAAGAGGTTTTTGCGCAAACGGGACAGGTCTTTACGGTGGAAATATTACACTGACGAGCTATATCTGGGAATATCTCGGCAATCCCTGTCCTGATGAGATTTGTAATTATACAACCCCAAATTCCAATACTTTGCAGGATTTTGAGGATGAGATATTATGGTTGCCTGGCGGATCTCAGGATACTGGAGGATATGGTCGGGGGTGGGGATTTACCTGGCCCGGAGCAGGTGACATGATTGAGATTGATAACATTGGAGCTAATGGCACCAATCATTCATTAAAATTAACATTTGCAAGTGAAAATAATAATCAAATCTATTTTAGGTCAAATGATAAGACAACTGATCATATGCCTGAAGCGGATGGCGCAAACAGGATGAGTTTTTATGTAAGATTTCCTGCGGATTTTCCTATTCAACCGCTTCCTTTCAGGTATGATACCTGGCAGCTTGGAACATATATTCATGATCCAAATAATTGGTTAGATATTCATGGGGCAACAGATTGGGATGATCATGGAATACATCATTATTATGCCCGTTTAACAACTGAACAGGTAGGTGATGGCTGGGTTAAATATATAATTAACACTCAACCAGACCAATGCAACTATGGAGGTAGCACTGTTCCTCCTAATATAACTCATTTTTTTGATGAATTTGGGAGATTCTATTTTCATTTTGGGGAAGCTGCCGGAGGCCCCAACCCAACAAAACCATATACTATATGGATAGATGAAATAAAGTTTTATCACGATGATGGTTTTGTTGGAGGTCAAGTTCATACAGGGGGATTGGATGATGATGGTTTTGATGGTGAATGGTTTTCCGATGATTCAGACACCACTTCTCCCTCTCGCTCTAATCCACAACCTACAGAAACTATAGCCTCAGGCACAACCCAAACAACAATCTCCTTAACCACCAACGAAACAGCAACCTGCAAATATTCAGCAACAGCAGGCGCAAGCTATACAAATATGACACAATTTACAAATACCACAGGCACAAACCACACGACCGAAGTAACAGGCTTAAAAAACGGCCTTACATATAATTATTATGTAAAATGCAAAGACGCATCAGAGAATACAAACACAGATGATTATGCAATTACATTCAGTGTTGCCAGTACCCAGGGCACAAACAATAGCACAAGCAGCAAAGGTGGAGGAAAATGTTTTATTGCTACAGCAGCCTATGGCACGCCTCTGGCAGAAGAAGTGAAAGTTTTAAGCAGGTTCAGAGATAACCATTTGTTGACAAATTATTGTGGAAAAATATTTGTAAAACTATATTGCAAATACAGCCCGAAGATAGCCGAATGTATCAGTCAAAAGCCGTGGTTGAAACGTGTAATTAGACTGGTGTTAAGGCCTTTGGTGAATTTAATAAGCCCCGTATCCGCCCGAACAAGAATGATTGGCAAATAAATTACAATGTAGGGGGTTGATTTATCAAACCCGTAATAATAATGAATTCAACAAAATAATAATAAACAAGATATGAGGTGTAGGAGAACCAACGTTGACTTTTGTTCTCACCTGTACCCTGTTTTTATAATAATAACAATAATTAAACGATACAGGGCATGATAAATCATGCTCCTACAGAGAGAAAAAAATGACAAATAATAATTTAGATAATGACTATTGCGCGATAAAAGATAAGCTTTTTTTTGTGCATATAGGGCTTACATTTTTTTATTTTTTTATTATGGCATATAGTTTTTCTTTTTCTTTGAGTGAGATGGTTAAATTTATGACAGGTAATGCGGTAATTGGCATTAGTATATATTTTTTATTTTTTTATCTATTGTATTCTATTTTTACTTTTGGGTTAAAATATTATCAGGATTTTGTCCTTAAAAAGAATTTTGATTTAAAAATTCCTTTATTCTCTGAATGGCTGCAATCATTGGCAAAAAAAGAAATTGCCTGGTTTTTTGCCTTTCTATTTATTGTACAGGTAATTTATGGTTTAATGGAATATGAGTGTTCTTTTTGGTGGATTTTCGCTGGCTTATTTTGGTTAAGTTTTTGTCCAGGAATGTTAAAGTTATATTTTGCTTATATATATCCGTTATTTTGTCAATACCGGAGGATACAGAACACGGAACTTGATCAAAAATTGATTTCATTAGCGCAAAAAATGAATATTAAAGTATCTGGTGTTTATCTGAACAAGTTTCAGGGACTGGATCGAAAAACAAAAGTTATTTTTATCGGCATAAAAAATAAAGGGAAGTTTATTTTAAGTAAAGAACTTGAAAATTATTCTGTTTCTGAAGTGGAAGTGTTAGCTGCAAGAGAGCTGGCGCATTATTCTTACGCGCATTATTGGAAATTATTAGCATTGAACGCTGGAGTTGTTTTTTTATTGTCATTTTTGGTAAGCAGTATTTTTAATCATAGTATAAAATCTTTTGATTTTGTCCTGGATTTTGATATTGCGTCTCTGCCTGTTTTATCAGGGATATTTCTAACCGCAATACTTACAGCTTTGCCTTTTTTAAATACTTATGCGCGAGGTATAGAATTAAAGGCTGATAAGTTATGCTTAAAGTTTACTAAACTGCCAGATGCTTTTGTCTCAGTTTTAATCCGTTCTGAACATGATTATTGCAGCAATTATTTTCCTGCAAAGTTTATTGAGGTTATGCTTTATAATTATCCTTCAATATCAGAACGTATTTATTTGGCGGAAAAATACGCGCAGGATTTACTTTTTAAGACATACCATAACAGCGCGGAGAATGTGGAAAAAAAATAATGTTGAGATATCACAATGGAATGCCGTTAAGGAACTGTAAATAAAGAAGTATTACATTTCTACCTCACAGATTCAGGCCATCTTTACCTGATTTTCAATCAAGATTTCAAAAGTACGCCGCGGAAATCGTTCAGTCAGATCAGATAAATCTGACCTAAATCTGTGGATATAAATGCAACACTTATTTATTTAGAGTTTATAAGGAGTTTTATCAGTGAAAAAATTATTTAAGTCTGCAGGAGTGATTAGCGGATTTACTTTACTAAGCAGAATACTTGGCTTTGTGCGGGATATAATTATTGCTGGTTTATTCGGCACTAATGTTACAGCACAGGCTTTTTTTGTTGCTTTTCGTATCCCAAACACTTTGCGGCAGTTAACTGGAGAAGGAGCTGCGAATGCAGCAATTATTCCTGTCTTAACTGAATATATTGGAGACAAAGATAAACGGCAATTCTGGCATATTGTTAATACCCTATTGAACTTAATTGCGGTAATTTTAACTATTGTTGCAATTATTGGTACAGTGTTTGCCCCGATTATTG
>QNCH01000106.1 GCA_003645745.1 Candidatus Omnitrophota bacterium | reverse complement strand
TAAATTTTTAGTAGTAGATTCCCGCTAAAAGATTGCGGGAATGACAGTCAGAGGCAGCATCTTATTATCTATCCTGCCGTTTGTCATCTTCCAATTTTTGTCATTCCCTGCATAGCAGGACAGATTCCCGCAATGCTTTTAGCGGGAATCTAAACCCATCCTATAATATCAAATCAAAATAGCTTAAATAATAATAAAATATTGGGGCAGTGAAAATAATGCTGTCAATAATATCTAATACTCCGCCAAGCCCAGGAAAATATTTTCCACTATCCTTTACCGCACAGTCACGTTTAATCAAAGATTCGCATAAATCGCCTAATTGAGCAACTATAGCAATTAATAACCCCATAAAAAATAAATGTATCAGCGGAATATGGCCTAAATATAATTTGCTTAACAACGCGGCAATTAAACTAAAAAGTAATCCGCCAAACGCTCCTTCTAATGTTTTCTTTGGGCTTATTTTCGAGAAAAAACTATTTCTGCCCAAATTAGTGCCAATAATATACGCGCCGATATCACCGATCTTAGTTATTAAAAGCAAAAACGCGGCTAAAAAAACACCTTGCGGCAACAATCTGATTTTTATTAAAAATGAAAAAAAACAACTCACATAAAAAATGCCGAACAAACTGGTTGAAATGCCAATTATAGCTTGAGAATTATCCTTACGCGTAAGATATAATATAAAAAATATCAGTACACAAATTGCAGCAAAAAATAATTCCCATTCCGCGCTCAATCCTAATCGCGAATAAACGCTTAAAGGTATTAGCAAACCGATAAAAATGCCAAGGGATTTATAAAGAAAAATTCCTTTTTTTTCAATTAATGTATAAAACTCATATAACCCAATACCAATTAAAAACATAACTATTGCCGCGTACACAAAAACCGGCAAAAAAAACAACCCAATAATTACAATGAGAACCACACAAACAGCAGTGATTACTCTTTTTTTTACCGCGATTTCACTCATTTTATTTTTCCTGCCTCAATATTTCCAAAACGGCGGCTCCTGTGCTGAAAATCGTTAATTGCTAATTCCAATTCCTGCTGATTAAATTCAGGCCATAATTTTGCAGTAACATATAGTTCAGTATAAGAAATCTGCCAGAGAAGAAAATTACTTATACGCATTTCACCACTTGTGCGAATTAAAATATCAGGGTCAGGAATTTCCGCAGTATATAAATAAGTTGAAAAAATTTCCTCATTAATTTTATCCCTGCTAATCACTCCTAAATTAATATCTTCTGCTAATTTTAAAGCCGCATCAACAATTTCAAGCCGCGCACCATAATTAAGCGCGAGAATTAAAGTAAGCCCTGTATTTTGCTTTGTCTGTTCGGTAATTTCCCTAATTAACTGCTGCACATTTTCAGGGAATTTGTCAACCCTGCCAATAGTCAAAAACCTAACATTATTTTTATCTAAACTAACTGCTTCTTTTTTTAAATACCTTAAAAAAAGGCTCATTAAAAACTTGATTTCTATTTTTGGCCGTTTCCAGTTCTCAGTAGAAAAAGCATATAGAGTTAAATATTTAACACCAAGATTTGAGCAAGCCTTAATTATATCCTTAGCTCTTTGCGCGCCTTTACTATGGCCCGCGATACGGGGAAGCTTCCTTTTTTTTGCCCAGCGGCCATTACCATCCATTATAATTGCAATATGCTGAGGAATTGTATTTAAATCAAGCATTTTTTTTTATTATTTTCATCCAGATCCCATGCTGCGGGGTTGTTTATAATATATTCACGCCTGTCCGCCTTTGGTGGGGATATTGTTTAATGATCTATCGTTTCTGATTATATGATCATAGAATGACCTTTGCCATGTAAAATCAAACATTCCATTTTTATGGATTAATTTAGATGATGTTGTTTTAAATGCACCTATCAATGATGATAATGATTTAATTTTATGTAGGGACAGGTCTCGCCTGTCTGCGTGCGACACGCACAGACATGACCTGTCCCTACACATTTTGTTTATTTTTTAATTTCTTCTCAAGCTGTTATCCCCCCAAACCGTTACGAATGCGCATGATAATCTATCTCAGGGAAAATATTATTTTTAGCTTCTATCCCGGAAAGCCATTGCTCATTTATATTACTTTCTTTTACCTGATTATACAATTTTGTAAAATTAATTAAATGGTTTTTTGTTCTTTCCACTGCATATTGCACATGAGTATCTGTTGTCATAATAAATGCCCAATCAGAACTCTGCGCCAGCAATAACTCCCTAAGCGCCTGATTTAATGCCCTGAGAGCTAAACCTCTTGCGCCAGGATATAACACTACTAGTTCACTCATTCTTTCTGATGCTTTATGCAAATGCCTGTAAATCCAGTCATTTGAACCTTCCAGCCAATATTCAGCATAGCCCTTCCAGCCCCAGCTCGACATTGATGGGGTAATTACCTGATTACGCGGATATTTTTCAAGATATTCGGAAGGAGTAATCATTTTGATTGTATTTTGGTCACAGGCAATTTTTCTAATTAAATAATTCAGCCAATCAGGCCCTTCATACCACCAATGGCCAAACAATTCTGCGTCATAAGGAGAAACAATTATCGGGGCTCTGCCAATTAAACCATTAACATATTCAACTTGTTTTCCCCTATTAAAAAGAAAATTTCCAGCATGGACAGCTGCTTTATCCTGAGCTATATCAAGATTATACGGCTGTTTTTGATTAGTCTTTCCTGTAATACGGTAATACTTTATCCCTGTATTTTTACGGATACCATCTTTATGAATATAAGGTTTAATGTAATCAAAATCCAGATCAAAACCTATATCCCGATAAAAATCCCGGTAAAAATAATCCCCTGGGTAACCTTCATTCGCGCTCCAGACTTGCTTCGAAGATTCCAAATCACGGCCAAAGCAAGCAACTCCTGATTTACAATATACAGGCGCAAACACACCGTACTTAGGCCGCGGTGTGCCATGTAAAATACCATGAGTATCTACAAAAAAGAACCGCAATTGGCTTTCGCGTAAGATATTGTCATCACCAGGATTATAAGCGCATTCAGGCAGCCAAATGCCTCTTGGTTGGCGATTAAAATATTTTTTATATTGGCTCACCGCAACCCTTACCTGAGCACGCACAGAATCTTTACAAACATCCATTAATGGGAAAAATCCATGTGTAGCCCCGCAAGTAATAATTTCTAATTTTCCCGCGTCCTGAATATTCTTAAATGCCTGAATCAGATTCAGTTTATATTTATCAACAAAATAATGCCTGGCAAAATTAAATTTACTTAAATACATTAAAGCAAGTTTATGGAAATCAGGCTGCCATCTTGTTCGCTCCACTTCTAAACTTGCCAATTCAATCAATTTCTCAATATGCCTTACATAACGGGATTGTAACAAAGGATCTGTAAGCATAGCAATCAACGGCGGAGATACACCCATTGTAATCCGAAAATCAATATTGTCTTCAATTAATTTCTCAAAAATACTCAACAAAGGAATATATGTTTCAGTAATCGCCTCATACAGCCATTCTTCTTCCAAAAAATCTTCATGTTCAGGATGCCGTACATATGGCAAATGCCCATGCAGTACTATGCAAAGATAACCTTTTTCCATAAATCTCCCTTGTGTATAAAAAAACTGTGTTCTGCAACGTCCCCTAAAAATGCGGGCTAAAATTTATTTTAATCTCCGTAAAAAAAGGGCGGGTACCAAAAACGGAATGGGAAATTACAAATTGCCGAATTTACTTTTAAGTCTGATTCAAACTATACTCAGTATAACCATAAATTGTGCTTTTAGCATCTCAAATTCAAGCCATCTTTGACTGATTCGCTATCACAAAATCCTCAAAAGAGCCTTGCTATTTTTGCGGTTTTGCTCAATAGAATCAGCCTGAATCTAAGTGCTAAAATTCCCTATTTATGACTACGCTAAGTATATACTCAAACGTAATAGGTTTGCAATTTTATAACGTTCCCCCGCACTGCATCTTGAAACGTTTTTCATTCGCCAAACCTCAACGCAACAAGCTGCACCTGCGGTTTGTCTTAGAGTCAGAACGTTCCAATCTACAGCACAAAGGAACGCCTAAATTTTACAAACCTATTACGTTTGAGTATAAGCGGATAAAAAATGTTCTGTATAAATTAAAAAAAACATCTACACAGATATGCATTTTTCTGTCTTTTTATTCACAATTGGAGTAATAACCCGCGCCTCAACTTTATCAGGAGATACCGCTTTTACTGGAATAACCTGACTTCCATCCGGCAAAGAAACACGTAAACTAAAATTCCCATATTCATCTACCTGCACAGTCTTACCCTGAATAGTAACCTCTGCTCCGGGTTGTGTTGCCCCATACACAATTAATTCTGTATTTACAACCAGCCAAAAATCACGTTCAGATTTTTGGATCACAGAACTGCCCATTGATGATAACACTCCTGATGAAAGCTGCTCCTGCATCCTCATCCTGAGATCTGATGCCCCAAAGCCAATCCCCCACCCTACAGATAAACCATAAAGCTTATTAAAATCTTCTTCAACAACCATCCACTCTTCATCAGTAATTCTACTTGGCCCATCAATAGGCATAGTTACATAATTTGAACGCGCTAAAACAACAAACTTGCCATCCTGCAGTCTCAAACCAATATCTACACAAAATGTATTGCCGGATTCCGCTACATTAATATACCAATTGTTATTATAATCATTTATCTCAATATCAAAAAATTTATTCGCGTTATCTCCACAAAAATCAACACCGGAAATATCATACACACGTAAAACACGCTTCGCGTTATCTAAAGCGCTATTATAATTCTGCCGGACATCATCCAACTTTTCTCTTGTAATTTCCCAATAAGCATATAGCCAGTATGGATCTCTTACCTGCACTACAATACGATTATCACCATAACCCGCAGGCAATTCATAAGAGTCATCTTCCTGAACTAATGTTTCTAAAGGCAGTGGGCTGACAAAAAATTTACTTTCTCCTGCCTGTTGTTTACCTTTAGCAATCTCAGGCAAATCACGTTTAAAAAGATGTTTTAAATCAACTTTTGGTTTCAAACACAAATCTTCATCTAAATTATTCTGTTTCTTCGCAGGAGCCAACTCTTCATTTAAGCTTATCTTCTCTTTTTTATTAGTAAAAACCATTTTAACCGGCTGTTGTTTAACAGACTCTTTTATAATTTTATTTTCCATATTATTTACAATTTTCTCTACCGCAGATTTTTCAATTATTTCTTGTTTCCGCGCTACTGGTTTAATTCCCGCTTTTTGTTCCACACTTTCACTTAGGCCATCCTTTTGCCGCACAGGACTTAAAATATTATTTAGCTCTGTGTTTACGCTCTCTGTAGAAAAATTCTTAACCGCATTCATTTTAGCAGAAACTATTTTAACCTTCTGTACTCCAACAGATTTTTTTACAGTTTCATTTTCCGCCTCAGCCATAATTTTCCCTTTTTTTTGTGCTGCTTCTTTAAGATTTATCTTTGTCTTTGCCGCAGGATGAATTTTCTTCTTTCCAAAAAGCCGCATTAATTTCATTTTCACTTTTTTTACCGTATTCATCTCTTTCCCCTTAGCATTAGTTAAATTGAAATCCGAAATAAAAGCTATTTTATCCAAAGTTTTAGGCATTTGCGTTTTTAAAATATCTGATGGACTATGCTCAGAAACATTAAAAGTATTTTTTGTTTTTTTTAGATTAAATTTCTCAGAGTTTTTCAATTTAGCCGCAGGTTTAGCCGTAAGTACAACAGAATCGTCCGCGTTTGCTGTTTTAGCTGCAGGTTTACTTACAACAACTTTAGATTTTTTGTTTACTTCTTTAATGCTAACTTTACCAAGCCTCTTCACCTTAACCACAGGTTTAACCTTAAGTACAACAGAATCATCCGCGTTTGCTGTTTTAGCTGCAGGTTTACTTACAACAACTTTAGATTTTTT
>QNCH01000105.1 GCA_003645745.1 Candidatus Omnitrophota bacterium | reverse complement strand
TGATTTTCAATTAAGTGTTGATGGTTCAGTAAACGGAATATCTTCTGTTTCTGTGCCTCTTGTAATCGAGGTATTGGATGAGGTTGTTTTAAATGCCCAAAAATATGCTTTTAAAATTCGCGTAAATAAAAATAAATTTTCAGAAGAGCAGTTACGTCTTCTTCAGATTGGGGAAAATAAAATAATTATCGAGGATATAGATAGCAATTATGTTTTATTAATTGTCCCTGAAATAAGAGAAGAGCTCTTGCAGGCTAAAGGAATCTCAAGAGAAGAGATTGCTGATGTTTTGCTTATTTTACAGGACGCGTTGAATACTTTTAAAACAAAAACAATAAAAGTTTCGGTTTCATCCTGGGCAGGTGACTTAAAATTTAAAGTTAGAGACAATGGTAAGGGATTATCCGAACACAACTTGAAAACAATGTTTGAACGAGGTAAAACAGAGAGGTTAGATTACAAAGGTAAAAATATTGGGGAGGGAATAGGGTTGAACGCAGTTAGAAGCGCACTTTGGTCATTGGGAGGCGGGATGACAGCAGAGAGCAGGGAACGGACACCAAAAGAACAAGGGTATACGGAAATTAAGATTAATATGCCTGTATTTAACCTGCCGAGCGAAAAAGAGAAGAAGGCATTTAAAGATTTATTTGGAGGGCAGTTAATAATCATGGAAACAGGGCTGGCTGGAGCCAAGAACAAAGAGTCTGCGATTAAGTTATCTACTAAATTGGGACTGCGTTATCTGCGGCCTGGTTTTAAAGTTCGCGCTGTGCTTTGGCTGTTTTTAGAAGAGATAAAACAAGGTAAGATTAAAGGGGTTAAGGATATCAAGGATATAATAAATAATCCAGGGCTCCTTGCCAAACAGATAAAAAGATTATTACTAAGTATAGATTACAAAAAAGATCCGGTAAAAATCAAAATAGGAGAAGAATGGATAGACACGTCTTTGCCTGATCCTAAAACAGGTTTTTCTCTGCGTTACACAATAAAATTGGCTGTTGATGATCATGCGTACAATCGTAGAATAATGCATAAGATGATGGCATATAAGCAGGTAAGAAAAATAATTGAAGATAGTGTAAGGGATGATGTAGAAATTAGTATAGATTCAGAAGACTTCAATGGTGTTGTTTTGGCATTAAGCAGGCCGCTTTCTGATTGTAAGGAATGGAGATACTGGGATCGAATGATAAATTTCAGGCACATAAGGCCTCTTATTATGCGGGCAGCAGAATTAAGAGTTTCTGTAATGGACTTGAAGGGCTTAGACGAAGAGAATAAATCCAAAGAGCTCGATGATGCTGTTTATAACAGTATTCCTCAGAAAAAAAATATTGAAATCTATGATGGGCGAATGTCTGTTGCTGAGATGACTAAGAAACAATTGAAAAGTATTTTTAACAGTTTTGCTGTTAAAGGCTGCGCTTCAGATAATTTGTATTTAATATATATGGGGTTAGAGGATAAAAACGAGAAGTCAAATTCTGAGTATTCGTTACCTTTAGATAACGATAATTTCAAAGCGATTATAGAGCCAGTATTATCCGGGATAGAGTCCTCAATTTAATAAATAAGGTTCTTTATAAGCGTGGAGCGTATAGAGTTGATATTTATAATTTACAATTTGAAATGAAAATGGTTTAATTTTCAATTAGAATTAAGAAATTTAATCATTCCGTTCAAATTGTAACTTAATGTTATACTCAAACTTAATAGGTTTGCAATTTTATGACGTTCTTCTCACACTGCATCTTGAAATCTTCTTCATTGTCCAAACTTTAGCGCAGCCTGCTGCGCCTGCTGTTTGTCTTAAGTCAGAACGTTTCAATATAGGGCACAGGAAAACGCCTAAATTTTACAAACCTATTACGTTTGAGTGAGTATATATCAAAAAATAATATGGGCTGATAAAGCGAAATGAAAGCAAAAATTAAGCAAAGCAGCAAATTTTTTGTGTATATGCTTGAATGTTATGACGGCACCTATTATACAGGATATACTTTAAATCTTGAAAAGCGTTTAAAAGAGCATAATCAAGGTAAGCGCGGGGCCAAGTATACACGGGGCAGAAGGCCGGTAAGGTTGGTGTGGCATAAAAAGTATAAGTATTTGTGCTATGCTATGAAAGCGGAATACAAGATTAAGCATCTGAATCGGAGACAGAAAGAATTGCTGGTCGCAGGGATGAGATTGGATAAGGTTATGGCAAAGAAATAATTGTATCCAAAGGTTTTTGTTAAAACTTTCGGCTGGCCAATGGCCTTGTTATAGTAGGACTATGGCGCAGATGGCAGGGGAGTTGGTGTGGTAGGCCTAAGATACACACAAACGCAATTGGTTTGTAAATTTATGACATTTCCCTGCACTGCATCTTGAAACGTTCTTCATTCGCAAATCCTCAACGCAGCAAGTTGCGCTTGCGGTTTGACTCAATCAGAACGTTCCAATCTAGGGCACAGGGAAACGCTTAAATTTTGCAAACTTATTACGTTTGAGTATAGGAAAATGGAAAATAGAGATAGATCCGTATGATAAAGACAAACAAACTATTTTATTTACATAACGGATCAAAGGATATTTGCATGACGCACCTGCCTGAAAATGTTGATCCTGACGTGCCGCTTAACTTTTGCGGGCATGTGTATCAGCATTACAAGATCAGAGGCGTCTTAACGATAAATTTTTGATCGTGGATCTATCAGTCGAAATCTGGAACTATTATCCTGTTTCGTTTAAAGAGATCACATCCGCTATTTCAGCGTTTAAGAGGGAAGAGAAGAAAACCGAGCCAGTTGAGGCAAACGGTTTATAAAGGGCTCAGTATTTTAAGTGAAGAACAGAGAAGAGAAGAATGGTGAAGGAAAGAAAATCTACAGGTATAAAAAGTTGGCCTGCAGACGATAGGCCGAGAGAGAAACTCCTCAAAAAGGGAGCTGGGGCTTTGAGGAATTCAGAGCTTCTGGCTATTCTTCTTCGCACCGGCACAAACGGTACCAGCGCGATTGACCTTGCCCGCAAGATTCTTAAAAAATTCAGTACATTTCGTAACATGGCGCATACGGACGCGCGCGATTGGAAAGAATTTAAGGGCCTGGGAAACGCGAAAATTGCTCATATTCAGGCCGCACTTGAGATAGGCAAACGGTTTCGTGAGGATGAGTCAAGTGCAGGTAAACAAAAAATATCATCAGCCAAGGATATTGAGGATATCCTTATGTCGCAGATGCGGGATTTAAAGACTGAAAGTTTTAAGGTTGTCTATCTTGATAGCAACAATCGGATTATCGATATCGCGGATGCGGCAACAGGCACGGTAAATCATGTTATGCCGATTGTGCGTGAGATCATCCACAGCGCCTTACAGAAATTCGCGGCATCAATCATCTGCGCACATAATCATCCCAGTGGGAACATTACGCCAAGCACGCAGGATAAGAAATTCACCAAGGAATTGAGCGACGCAGGGAAGCTGATGGAAATTAAACTCGTTGATCATATTATCATAGGTGACGGTAATTATTACAGTTTCGCGGATGAAGGGGAAATATAACGAAGGAATAACTTATGGTAAATCAAAACCCTGAACAAATAGCAAGAGATAAGATTGACAGGATGCTTGCGGCATCAGGTTGGAAAGTACAGGATCGTAAAGCCATAGACTGGAGTGCGGGAATAGGAATTGCTGTGCGTGAATATCCTACAGATATCGGCCCTGCTGATTATGTGCTGTTTGTTGACAAAAAGCCACTTGGCATAATAGAGGCAAAACCCGAGACAGAAGGATATCGTTTAACTGTGCATGAATCACAGGCTGAAGCCTATGCACAAGCACAGCTTAAGTATGTTAATAATGATGTTTTGGCTTTTGTCTATGAAAGCACGGGAGAAATTACCCGCTTTACAAATTTCAGGGATCCAAAACCCAGGGCACGCCAGGTCTTTTCATTTCATCGTCCGAAGACATTCAAAGAATGGATGACCTATGGAAAATCATTGAGATCAAGGATATTGGATTTGCCTGTTTTAGAAAAGCAAGGCCTTCGTGGTTGCCAGACTTCTGCCCTTGAGAACCTTGATAAGTCATTTAAAGATAACTTCCCACGCGCGCTGATCCAAATGGCAACAGGTAGCGGTAAAACATACACCGCTATCACGTTTATTTATCGCTTGTTAAAATTCGCGAACGCAAAAAGAATACTCTTTCTTGTAGACACAAAAAATCTTGGCGAACAGGCTGAACAGGAATTTATGGCCTATACCCCCAGTGATGATAATCGTAAATTTACTGAGCTTTATAATGTCCAGCGCCTTAAATCCAGTTATGTAGCAAAAGACAGCCAAGTGTGCATCTGTACTATCCAGCGGCTTTATTCAATTCTAAAAGGCGAAGAACTAGACGAAAAGGCGGAAGAAACTAATCCGAATGAGCTGTTTCAGCCAAAAAAGCCAATGCCGGTTGTTTATAATGAAAAAGTACCCGTAGAATTTTTTGATTTTATAGTGGTTGATGAATGCCACCGATCTATTTATAACTTATGGCGTCAGGTACTTGAATATTTTGATTCATTCCTTATAGGGCTTACAGCAACGCCGGACAAAAGAACATTTGGATTCTTTAATGAAAATATTGTGAGCGAATACTCCCATGAGCGTGCTGTGGCGGATGGCGTCAATGTCGGTTATGACGTGTATACCATTGAAACAGAGATTACTTCTCAAGGCGCGTGTATTGAGGCCAAAGAATACATTGACATTCGTGAAAAACTTACCCGAAGGAAGCGCTGGGAACAGTTAGATGAAGAAGTAACATATGCGGGTAAACAGCTTGATAAAGACGTGGTTAATCCCCGCCAGATTCGCAACATTATCAAAGCCTTTAAGAATAAACTTTCCGAAATTTTCCCCGGACGTAACGAGATCCCTAAAACCTTGATATTTGCTAAAACAGATAGCCATGCTGATGACATTATTGAAATTGTCCGTGAGGAATTTGCCGAAGGCAATGATTTCTGCAAAAAGATTACTTATCGATCAGATGAGGATCCTAAATCAATATTGGCGCAATTCCGCAATTCATACAATCCGCGTATTGCCGTAACAGTTGATATGATCGCCACAGGTACAGATGTAAAACCTCTTGAATGCTTACTGTTTATGAGAGATGTAAGGAGCTGTAATTATTTTGAGCAGATGAAAGGCCGGGGAACACGCACTCTTGGGGGAGACGATCTTAAAAAAGTAACTCCTTCGGCAAAGGCTAATAAGACACATTTTATCATTGTTGACGCAGTGGGTGTTACAAAATCGCTTAAAACAGACAGCCGTCCCTTAGAACGTGAACCTACTGTTCCTTTAAAAGATTTGCTTGGCGCTGTTTTGATGGGAGCGCAGGATGAAAATACCTTTTTATCACTTGCTAACCGCATTGCCCGCATGGATAGGCAAATTACACCAGCTCAGCAAAATAAGATCAAAGAGTTGTCAGGAGGCATTCCATTAGGTGTAGTCGTTAACCGCCTTCTTGACGCTCATAATCCAGACAAGATTGAGGAAAAGGTTAAAGAAATCTTTAAAGAGGATACAGATACCGCGCCGGATGAAAAACGTAAAAAAGTTCAAGGTGAGCTGGCAAAGCACGCGCAAAAAATGTTTACCGGTGAACTCAATGAATATCTTGAAAATGTTCGCAAGACATTTGAGCAGATAATCGATACGGTCAATATTGACAAGGTGACATTCACCGGTTGGGATACACAGGCAAAAGAACAGGCAGAGAATCTGATCAAAGATTTCAAAATCTTCTTAGAAGAAAATAAGGATGAAATCAAAGCGCTTTCTATCTATTACAGCCAGCCATATAGGCGTAGAGAAGTAACGTATCAAATGATTAAAGAAGTTTTTGATCTGGTTAATGAGAAGAAGCCGACATTAGCGCCGTTAAGAATATGGGAAGTTTATGCACATATTGAAAAGGTAAATACCAGAAGCCCAAAGAGCGCGCTTACCGCTTTAGTGGGATTAATCCGAAGAATTGTTGATCTTGATCA
>QNCH01000104.1 GCA_003645745.1 Candidatus Omnitrophota bacterium | reverse complement strand
ATTTTATTTTCCTTTATTTATATTTTTATGCCAAACACTAAAATTAATTTTAAATCAGGTATAATTGGAGGCATAATTGCTGGAACAATTTATCAGGTTGTGCAATGGGCTTATATCAATTTTCAGGTGGGAGTGGCTAAATATAATGCTATTTACGGAAGTTTTGCAGCATTGCCTTTATTTCTAGCCTGGCTGCAAATAAGCTGGCTGATTTTATTTTTGGGCGCGGAAATTTCTTTTGCGCACCAAAATGTAGAGATGTTTGAATTTGAACCGCAGAGGGTGCGTCTTAGCCATTATTTTAAAAGGTTAATTGGTTTGCGCATTATGCATTTATTAATAAAAAATTTTTCTCAAAAGGCATTACCGCTTACATCCAGATCAATCGCGAGTGTATTGGAAATTCCTATACGCTTGGTTAACCGTATAGTTTATGAATTAATTACAGCCGGGCTTGTTTCTGAAGTCAAGACCGAAGTTGATAAAGAGTCAGCTTATCAGCCTGCTTGTTCTACAGATGTTTTTACGATAAAATATGTTCTTGATGTTTTAGACCATAATGGCCTAGAAAATATTTCGATGGCCCAGAGTAAAGAATTAAATGTTCTTTCCCAGGCTTTAGCAGATTTTGCAAATACAACGCGAAAATGTTCGGCAAATATGCTGCTGCGAGAAATATAAAAGATGTAGGGACAAGTCATGACTTGTCCGTTAAATTCATAAGGAGATTAAAATTGTGGCTGATAATTTTTATAAACATATAGTTTGTATTGGGGCAGGTTATGTTGGAGGGCCGACAATGGCAATGATTGCGGCAAAATGCCCTCAATATAAAGTAACTGTAGTTGATATTAACGCGCAAAGAATTAAATCCTGGCAGGGTAATGAATTGCCGATTTATGAGCCGGGGCTTTTAGATATAGTAAAAAAAACGCGCGGCAGAAATTTATTTTTTTCTACTGCTGTAGAGGAAAATATTAAAGCTGCTGAAATTATTTTTGTTTCTATAAACACTCCAACCAAAACATACGGCTCAGGAGCCGGAAAAACTGCTGACTTGCAGTATTGGGAAAAAATTGCCAGAGAAATTTCTAAAGTTTCAGAATCTGACAAAATTATTGTGGAAAAAAGCACTTTGCCTGTGCGTACTGCAGAAGCTATGGAGCGGATTTTGCGGGTGAATAATAAAAAAGCACATTTTGAAGTGCTTTCTAATCCTGAATTTTTAGCAGAAGGCACAGCAATTTCAGATTTAGAAAATCCTGACAGAGTGTTGATTGGTGCCAGAGACACTCAAAGCGGGCAAAAAGCTATGCTTGAGATTGTTGATATTTACAAACATTGGGTGAGTAAAGATAAAATTGTTACCAGTGATATTTGGAGTTCTGAACTTTCTAAACTTGCGGCAAACGCATTTTTAGCGCAAAGAATTTCCTCAATAAATTCTATTTCCGCGTTATGCGAAAAAACCGAAGCTGATATAACAAAAGTTGCTCGCGCTATTGGTATGGACAGGCGTATAGGTTCTAATTTCTTAAACGCGAGTATTGGTTTTGGCGGGTCATGCTTTAAAAAAGACATTTTAAACTTAGTTTATATTTGTGAATATTACAGCCTTTATGAGGTAGCTCAATATTGGGAAAATGTAATAAAAATTAATGAATACCAGCAAACACGTTTTGTTAAAAATATGGTGAATGCAATGTTTAATACTCTTGCGAACAAAAGGATTACGTTATTCGGTTTTGCGTTTAAAGCTAATACCAGTGATACCAGAGAGTCTCCGGCAATTTATATCAGCCATAAATTAGCCGAGGAGCATTCAAGAATAATTGTCAGCGACCCTAAAGCATTAGATAACGCGCAATATGATTTAAAAGGTATCGCCGATTGTGTGGAATTTGAGCTTGATCCATATAAAGCAGCGCGCAATGCGCATGCAATCGCGATTATTACAGAATGGGACATATACAAAACATTGGATTACGAGAGGATTTATCAGCAGATGGAAAAACCGGCTTTTATTTTTGACGGACGCAATATTTTATGCCACAAAAAACTTTATAAAATAGGTTTTAATGTGTACCCTCTTGGTATGCCGTGTATGCAGCATTTTTGAACAGGTAAAAGAGGTTTTTGAAATATGATATTGAAGTATAGAGGATAAGGCATGCCTTGTTCCTACAGGTTAAAATAATAAAATATTTAATTAGGAGGAAAAATGAAAAAAATTGGGATTATTACCAGCGGCGGTGATTGCGGCGGGCTTAATGCTGTGGTCAAAGGTACTGCACAAATGGCGCATAAAAGAGGGATGTCTTGTTTTGTTATTCCTAACGGGTATGCGGGACTTTATAATCTAATAGAATTTGACCGTCTTGTGGAACTCAAGCCTGAACGAATTGATGCTGTGCAAGCTAATCCTGCAGGATCTGAGGCAGGCCATTCAAGAGTAAAAATTAAAAATATTTCTGACCCGAATAAATATGAACGTATTAAGCAAGGTATGGCAAAATTTAAGATTGACGGCTTAGTGATCAGCGGCGGGGATGATACAGGAAGTGTGATTGTAGATTTAAGCGGCCAGGGTATTAAATGTGTGCACGCGCCAAAAACAATGGACCTTGATTTACAGACATATTCAGTAGGTGCTGATTCTACAATTAACCGTATCGCGCAATTTGGCCAGGATTTAAAAACTACAGGCAGAACTCATAATAGAATTATTGTTTTAGAAGTGTTTGGCCGCTATGCGGGACATACCGCATTCAGAGGCGGAATAGGTGCAGATGCTGATGCTATTCTTATCCCGGAGATCCCAATTGATTTTGAACTTTTATATGCTCATACAAAAAAACGTTTTTGGCGCAGAATTGAGCAAAGTGATGTTAGGGCAGGTACATATTTGATTATTGTAGCTGAAGGCATAAGAGATATTTCAGGCCAGGAATTGTTTGATGATTCTGCGGGGCTTGATGCATTCGGACATAAAAAATTGGCTGGAGCAGGTAAATATGTGTGCCAGGAGCTGAACAGGAGATTTAAAGAGGATGCTGGAACAAAAAAAATTATGAAAAAAATAAAAATGTTTGTGCCAAAGCTTTATGAGATACCTGAGATACGTTCGGTTTGCCCAGGTCACCTTGTGCGTTCAGGCAATTCTTCAGCATATGACGTTAATTTTGGCAAAGAAGCAGGTGCTGCTGCTGTTTTACTTTTGGAGCAAGGCATTAATGGTGTTACTATTGTTGGGGTAAATGGCAAAAAAATTCGTTATTTAAATACTGTTGATGCAATTAAACAACGTCGCGTAGATTTAAACAGGGTAGTTTTACATGAAAATATGGGGATTTGTTTTGGCAGGAAATGTTTTGCTCCTGATTTTGAATTTGAACAATTAAATTTGCCGATTATCAGGTATTTATAGATTCCCGCTAAAAAATTGCGGGAATGACAAAAAATGGGGAGATGATAAACAGTAGCATTGACAATAGTATCCTGTCCTACACTGTCATCCCCGCAATTTTTTAGCGGGAATCTATAACTCCGTAATGCTAATACCCCACTTAATTTACCTATTATACGGTTTGGCGAATGAAGAACGTTTCAAAATGAGGTGCAGGGGGACATAAAATTGCAAACCGATTACGTTTGAGTATAACAGCGAAGTATTTTGATTGATTTTAAAGAAATAATCTCTGTATAATTTTTTTTCTGCTCTCCTCTTGAAAAAAGATGTATTTTATGCTATACTTTTATAGATTTTAAAATTTGCGCATAAGTAATTTATTGTTTATCTGAGTAATCCTGAAATTTATCAAATTTCAGGTGATGTTATAGAAAAGGAAATGTTTAGGAATTAATTTTTATTAAGGGAGGTACAAAATGAAGTTAAGAAAAGAAGAAAGGGGCAGTTTGCTGGCAAAGTTTTTAAGTTTGTTTGTAAGCTCTACATTTATTATGTCTAATCTGTGTTTTGCTCTACCTGCGGCAAACTTTGCGCCAAATGCAGTTAGCGTAAATCCAGCTTTACAGAATTCTGTGGATAATCTGGCATTGCCTGCTGGTACTACTAAAATATTGGAGCAAAAGGAAGGGTTTGCTTTATTGTTAAAGGCAAAATTAGGTGCAGCATATGATCAGCCGGAAGTACAGAGAATTATGGATATGTGGACAGACAATATTGCTGGAACTGGTAGAGATGATCTCATTGCAGAAATTCAAAAGTTGATTGCCAGCGCAGGAATTACAGTAACGGGAAATAATATATCTATGGATGATGAGGTTATCGCACAAATTCAAGATGGTAAGTTTGCACTTACTAAAAGCGGGGATGCTGCGGTAGAAACCTTAGCTAAGCTTGTAGGTACAAATGAAGCCAATGTTGGCAAATATATGGAAACAGTTGATGGGAAAGAACAGTCTAATCCTACAAAATTAGCAGCTTTAGCTAATGCTTTGCGGCTTTCTGCTGAAAAGTCAACACCTAAGCAAATTGCTAAAAATGCAGAGGCAATTAATTATTGGGAACAACAGGTTAATGCAAATCTTTCTCAAGATGCAGCTGCACAAGCAAGAGAGCAAGCCCTTATTGAGGATGTACGAGAATTGAATGATGCCGGCAACTTAGTTTTTGGAAGCGCTCAGGTAAAAGGAGCGGTTCAATACTCTGTTGCTAATATGATTATAGGTGCAAAAGCTACGCCAAGCCAAATGACTTTGCCTTTACAGTTTAAAGAAGAATCTATAGAAAATCTTGCTAATCTAATTGCCCATGAAGCAGGTGAAGCATTACTTCCTAATATGGATCACAGTCAGAGGATAGAACAGCAAGAGGGAATATTCGGCAAAAAGACAAATGAAGATTTAAGAACAGCATTGCTAGGAGTTATTAACGATGGGTTAGCAGCAAATGAAAGAGAAACTGCACAGGCAGGTGTATCTATAAATAAAAATTTATTATCAGCAGCTTCTGATTCAACAGAGGATCAGGAAGCGGCTAGAAAATTGATGATCAAAAATCAACCTGATCAAGAAGATGAAATTCGGTCAGCAGATGGAAAAGGGCTTTTAGAAGGGCTGCAAAGCAAAATGCAAGAGCAGTTAACTGGAATCAGAACTACTTACAGTACTGCAATGGACAATGTCGCTGGAGTTTATCAGGGCAACATTCACTCAGAACTGGCTGAAGAAGGTATGGAAGCGGCAGTTATTCTTAATCAAGCAGCAAGCACGCTTAGCGAAGGAAACGTATTAGGTTATACTGCTGGTGATTTAGCTTGTATGCCGCAGTTGAATAGTTCAGGGGAAATAGTCCTGGTGCCTGGCCAGGCATTGCTTGGTTTAGAATCTATCTTAGCAAATGATAGTGTTGAGCAAGGCGCAGTGCATATTATCGCGCAAAATCAAGCAGAAGCAAAGATGGTGAATGCAATGTTAGCGGAATTAGCAGCAGCAGGAAAAGGTGTTTTTCAGCAAAAAATAATTATTACTACTGGTAATGAAAGCGATATTGATTTAGGGGAAGGTCAGCAGTTATCTGTGCTTTATGTGGATGAAGCCAGAATTGAAAATAATATTGATAATGTATATTATTTACAGGTTACGCAAAGTTTAGCTGAAAATCCTGGTTTAAATGGTTTGAATTTAGCTTTAGCTGCAATTGCCAGACAGAGCAATATAGCAGGCCTTACTGAACTTGGAGAAAATGCTTTTCAGGTCTCAGGCGATGATTTTGTTGTTTCTGGTGAGGCTGGGGATAAGTTAAGAATGGACTTTTTAGAAGCAGTTAGAGCATTTACTAAAGCATAAAAGTTATTGTTAAATTTTATCAGGAAGCAGGTACAAAACAACCTGCTTCCTGCTGTAATCGGAAGGTTGGGTGGGTAAAGACAGAAAGCTCTGCCTTTATCGACCCATTAATATTTATTCTGCAAATTGCAGCAGGTATGCTTGTGTTCCTACGGGGGGGCTATGGGGAAAAATAGGTTAAATGTAATGAAAAAAAATATTTGGCATAAATTTGGTTTAATACTTTTCTTTGTGCTTTGCTTTATATATATCAGT
>QNCH01000103.1 GCA_003645745.1 Candidatus Omnitrophota bacterium | reverse complement strand
TTATACTCAAACGTAATAGATTTGCAATTTTATGACGTACCCCTCTTGAAACGTTCTTCATTCGTCAAACCTCAACGCAACGAGTTGCGCCTGCGGTTTGGCTTAATCAGATCGTTTCAATTTACAGCACAGGAAAACGCTTAAATTTTACAAGCCTATTACGTTTGAGTATAACTATTTTTCTGAAAAAGGAATACTTTATCTTTAGGCTTAACCTGAAAAGGCAATTTAATTCCCGCATACTCGCCCTTTTTAACCTGTTCTACAAAATTATGATTCTGCTGTAATTGCTCCGCGTAAACAAAACGCGCTGCACTATGTTTGCCAGTAAATAAAAGCTTGTCGCCTTTTTTTAAAACCTGATTACGCACAATTATTTCTGCTACATTTATTTTTTTATAAAATTTAACAACTTCTCCTAAAAAAACTTTTAGATAAGTATTTTCTAAACTTCGGCTAATTGCATTTTGCGGCTGGCCAAAATAAAACCCTGTAGAAAACCCGCGGTTAAATACACTATCTAATTTCTGCTTAAACTCATTCCTCATCTGCTCACTAAAACACCCATTAGCATAAGCATCTATTGCCTTGCGGTACACTGAAGTTACTACTTTTAAATAATCAGACGCGCGGCCGCGGCCTTCAATTTTAAAAGAAGTAATACCTGCATCAATTAATTGCCCAATAAAATCAATTGTGCATAAATCTTTTGCGCTTAACAAATAATCTTTACCTAAAACATAATCTGCCTCTGCGGTTTCATCCTTAATTAAAAATTCTCTGCGGCAATATTGCCAACATTCGCCTCTATTAGCTGATTTACCAGAAGAATACGCGGACAAAAAACACCTGCCTGAAATACTTATACACATTGCCCCATGCACAAAAGCTTCAATTTCACACCTAATTTTATTCTTTTTTAGTTGAGTTGAAATATTTTTAATGTCTGAGAGTGTACACTCTCTTGCTAAAACGATTCTCTCTGCTCCTAAACCAGCAAAAAATATTGCTGCTTCTGTATTTGCCACACTCGCCTGGGTTGATAAATGAATACACAACCCGATTTTTTTAGCTAAAGAAAAAATTGCCATATCCCATAAAATCACCGCGTCTACCTGAGCAATTTTTGCGTATTTTAAAATTTTCTCAATCTTTTTTAATTCCCGATCAAAAACAATTACATTTAAAGCAAGATATCCGCGTTTATTGTTTTTATGAAGAAAGTTCATTATTTTTTTTAATTCTAAAACATCAAAATTAGCTGCCATATTACGCATATTTAAGCCTTTTATGCCAAAATAAACGCTATCCGCGCCATTTTCCACTACAGTAAGTAATGCACTCCAATCACCTGCAGGACAAACTAATTCCGGTTTAGAAATTAACATCAAATTATCCTTTATGTAGGGAACGGTTTCAAACCGTTCCCTACCAATTAATAAACATTCCCCTGCCATTGCTGCAATAATTCCAAACACTGCTCATATAAAAAACCAGATATTATCTCTATTTTAGTTGAACCCAATTTTTGTAATTTTAAATTTGAAATACACAACTCATTAAAACCAATTTTTTTAGCGTCAGCAATGCTTGTGCCATAAATAATTCTATCTATTCTTGCCCAATGAATAGCGCTAAAACACATCGGGCAGGGTTCAGTGGTAGAATAAATTTCCGCACCGGATAAATCAAAATTATTCTTTCTTTTAGAAGCGTTTCTAATCGCATTTATTTCCGCATGGCAAGTAGCGTCAAATTTTAACACAGTATTACGTTCTACCGCTAAAACTTCTCCATCTCTGACAATACACGCGCCAAAAGGACCGCCTTCTAATCTATTAAAATTTTCCCGCGCTGCCTTAAGCGCCATTTCCATATAAAGCTGTTTTAAATTTTTCATAATGAAAATGGGGTCAAGTCTCAACTTGCAAACTTGCTGGAAGGGGGCAAGTTTGCAAGTTGAGACTTGACCCCACCACCTATTCTTTCCTGCGGCTGTCTTTAACATAATTACTGCCTGCCATTGACTTGGCAAGTTTTTTTAATTCAGCGCCGATTTCTCCTATCTCAGCCACATGAAATATCTTTCTAAACTCATTGTTTACAATACCAATTGAGATTGAAATTAAAGGAAATTGTTCTTCAATTCCCTGCCTGTTCTTAGCAATAATATATCCGCGTTCGCTGTCAGCACGATTATAAAAAGCAGGCGCGACCCGATCAAAAGTATTGATAATTTCATGACAAATAACTTCCGCTTTATCTACACTCGTAGTCAAAACAAGAAAATCATCTCCGCCAATATGCCCAACAAAATCATTTTTATTACCATTAGCAGACACCACATTAAGAATTATCCGCGCTGTTTCGCGAATTACTTCATCCCCATGCTCAAAACCATAAGTATCATTAAATACTTTAAATTTATCAAGGTCAAGATAACACACTGCAAATCTTTGCTCACTTTTTATCACAGCCTCTAATTCATTTAATATAGTTACATTACCCGGCAAACGCGTTAATGGATTAGCATCTAAATCACGAACACTTCTACGCACAATCATCTTTATCCTTGCCAAAAGTTCCCGCGGTTCAAATGGTTTAACAATATAATCATCCACTCCCGCGTTAATACCTTCTACTTTATCAGCAATATCCCCTTTGCCTGTAAGCATTATAATCGGCATATGTCTGAGCAAAATATCTTTTTTTAAAATCTGGCATACTTCATGCCCATTCATCTTCGGCATTTTATAATCAAGAATAACTATATCAGGACAAATCTTATGCACTTTGTCCAGCCCATCAACACCATCAATAGCTTCATAAACTTCAAAATCATCTCCTTCTAAAGTTAGCTTTAATACATCTCTGATATCAGGCTCATCATCAACAACAAGTATTTTTTTTTTCATTTTGCCGTCTCCTTTTTTTTAAATTAGATTCCCGCAATCTTTTAGCGGGAATCTATCTTCAGGATAAACTCCACACAAAATTACAACTTATACTTAAACGCAACCCCTTTTCGTAACCCTTTGTGGTTAAACAACTTAAAAAAACTCCTTATAGATAAATTTATACTACACTAATCTGCGGCGCTTCTATTTTCCGCAATGATAAAGTAAAATAAAATGTAGTGCCTTTGCCTATTTCACTCTCAACCCAAATATTGCCGCTATGCGCCTCAATTATCTTTTTTGCTAAAGACAGGCCTAAACCTGTACCTTTTTTTTCAACATTTATCGCGTTATCAACACGATAGAACTCATCAAAAATACACGATAAATCTTTATTACTCATACCAATGCCTGAATCACTTATTGCCACACGCACAAAATTATCATCAGGCTTTACTAATAAAATAATTTCTCCATTAACAGGAGTAAATTTTATCGCATTAGCAACTAAATTCATAAAAACCCGTGCAATTTTATACTGGTCTGCCCAAACCATCACCGTATTATCAGGCAGATCCGCGGATAAAGTTATTTGTTTCTCATCCACTTGCGGGAAAAATAAATCAATTGTGCTTTTAACTATATCAGTTAAAGATATATATCTTATATCCATACCCACCTTACCTGATTCTATCCTTGCAATATCCAATAAATCATTTACCAGCTGAATTAACTCATCACTATGAATATTTATTTTACGCAGTTTATCCTGCTGCACAGAACTTACTTCTCCCAGCCTTCCTGCCATAAGTATAGCAGCATAGCCTTTTATCGAAGTTAAAGGCGTGCGAAGTTCATGAGAAACAGCGGAAACAAAATCTGACTTCATCTTATTTAACTTAAGCAGTTCATCATTCGCGATAGCAAGCTCTTTTGTCCTATCTTCCACACGTATCTCTAATTCGTCATGAGAAAGTTTAATTTCCGCGTAAAGTTTAGCATTATCAATAGCAATAGAAAGCTGATTAGCAAGTATAAACAAAAAATCTAAGTCACCTTTTGAGATACGGCTATAAGGATTATTATTTCCAACAAAAAGACAGCCTATTGCCTGATCCTTGACAATCAAGGGAATAAATACAAAAGAAGTAACTGCGAACAATTTCTGCCACCCGCGTTGTTCATCTGAGGCGCTGCCTGCGTCCTTAACCAAAATGATATCTTTTTGCCTGTGATTATTTTTTGCCAAAAGCTCTCTTATTTCTGCCTGTTTTATTTTTTGCGCTTGTTCGGAATCAAATCCAATCATTGCTTTGCATTCCATCTTCTCCTGAACAGGAGAATCTAAAAAAACAATTGCCTTCTCATAACCAAGCTTCAAAATCAACGGCTCAGTTATCTGCATAAATACTTTCTGCATCTCCAGAGTAGAACTTATAAGCTTGCCTATTTCATGTAATGTGTATAAGCCGGTTATCTTTTTATCCAATTCTTCCTGAGTACGGTTTAATTCTAAATCTGTACGTATAATAATTTTTGCCTGGTCATCGAGCTCACTGTAGGCACTTCTTAACTTATCTAACGCCTTTTGCATTCTGGTAATCTGCGTTTTACTTTCCCGGGAAACCTCAGCAAAATATGCTAAAAGTACCAAAAGCATAAATCCGCCCATTAATTTAGCCACAGTGTTATCAATAAGTACAATTACACTTAAAATCAACGCTCCTATACTTAAAAGTAACCAAATATTAATCTTCATTAATTTTTATTCCCCGATCGCAAAAACCACAATAGTTTCATTATGAAAAAACGCCTGGCCTAAATTTATCTCAGCGCCAAGAGGAGCCTGTTCTCCATAAGTATAAAATCCGAATATCGGCACCGCTAAACCAAAAACATCTTTAAGAATTTCAATTTCCTGAGCAGCATTTCTACCATATAATTTTTTACGCGACACAGAATCAAACACAAAAACTACTTTTGCTTTCAAACCTTTCAGCCCTGCCAGAGCAATCTGCGCTGCTTTTCTCGCTGCTTTTAAAGCAGCTTCTTTTGAACCCATCATCACCCTTATTTCAGAAGATACAGGCACCTCTCCTGCGCAAACTAATTCTCCAAACTCATTTGCCCTTAAAACGTTTCTGATAATACACTCTGCTTCACCTTGTATAGACATACCCAAAGGATACATAATTGCCATTCTAACCAAAGGTTCTTTATGCATCTCAGCAACCCTTGGGCCAAAATACTCTTCATAAATTCCTGCTGCTGGCCTGCCATCCAATTTTTTTATTATATTATGCCTGGCATCTGTAACAATCTGGGGTTTGCCCAAAGGATACCACCCATGCCTGGCGCCAATACCTATTTTTATATCTCCTGAAAATAATACTCCAACAACACTGTCCTGAAACACTCCCGCTTCATAATACTGAAAAGTATTTTGAAATAAAAAGTCATCACCTGCTGAGCCCCCTATAATAGGAAAACTTGTGCCCGTAATGTCTTGTATCCCCCTGATTACATCTGTGCCATTGCCATTAATCCCATCAGAAAAAATCATTAACGCGTGCCTGATAAAACTATCATTTGTCTTCTGGATTACATCCCTGGCTAATTTACTTCCCGCGGAACGTGCCGCAATGCTAACTTTGCCCCCCATACCTACTGCAGTATGCAATTTATCAGACTGCAGTAATAAAACTATTACAGACTTTGTCTCAGGCCCATCCGCTGTAATCTCTCCCGCTGTAGTGCAGCCAACAAGGGGCGCGTTTGGAATTATACTTTTAATACCCTGGATAAGTTGAGAATGATTAAAACGGGAAGACGCAAAACAGAAAACAATATCCGGCTCACCGCTTTTAATCTGCTCTAACGCCTGACAGCAAGCGGCAGAACCTGCTGAATAGGATTCCATATCTGTACTTTTTCCAATACTAACTAATATAGCCATAATAATTATTAGTTTATAATTAGTTTTAAAAAAAGTCAAATTTAAGGCTAAATATTGTCACATAATTTTACCCCGAGGGTGCATCCCCGCATTTATAAATATTTATAATAATTATTTTGTATAGGCGCTACTTGCTTGCGCCAGTTATAATAATCCTGTTAAAATAAAATGGATTCCCGCTTCACTCAGAAGCTGTGAAATAATACCCCTTTTTTACGTTCTCACTTTTTTTCTCCGACGA
>QNCH01000102.1 GCA_003645745.1 Candidatus Omnitrophota bacterium | reverse complement strand
TCTTCAATCACGATTTCCTCAATGTACCTCAAGTACGCCGTGAAAATCGTTTATTCAGATCAGACAAATCTGACCTAAATCTGTGGCTATAAATGTAAACTTTATTTCTTTACGGTCACTTACAAGGCTACAACCCAACGCAGCTTCTTTTTGTAACATTTTGCAACTAAACAACTTAAAAAGAAAATTCCTACTACATTCAATTAGACTTATACTCAAACGTAATAGGTTTGTAAAATTTAGGTGTTTCCCTGTGCTGCATCTTGGAACGTTCTGACTTAAGCCAAACCTATTACGTTCGGGTATATACTCACGGGAACTTTAAACTTTCTATTTTTGCACCAACATCCAGACTCACATCCCTTTCATAAACATTCTGTTTATGATTACAACCTGGCAGCGGCCTTATTTTTTCTATCTCCTGCTGCACAATATAATTTTTTATATCTTCAGGCATTAGTTCCTGAGGAATAAACTTCTCCGGCCCAGTACCCTCTAAAGAGAACTCTCCTGTCATAATGTGCGGTCTGATAAAAACAATTAATTCCGTCTTTAAATTTCTATCATTCTGAGAACTAAAAAAACTACTCACAAAAGGAATACGTGATAAAATTGGCAAACCAGCATGTTCATTTCTTTTTTCTTCACGCATTAAACCAGCAATCATAATCATTGTCCCGTCTTTTACTTTTACCATTGTTTCAGCTTCTGAAGTTTCTAAAATAGGGATACGGCTGCCTAAAGATGTTGTAATTGTTTCAGAAACTGAACTAACCTCAGGCTTAATCTTCATCAAAATGAACCCTTCTTCATTAATTACCGGAGTAACATTAAGTTTTACTCCTACATCAATAAATTCAACATTTTCCGCAGTAATAGTAGATGTATCACCCTGGCTCATCGTTTGCGTTACATAAACATCGCGTTTACCAACCATTATCTTCGCCTCTGTATTATTCGTTACTGCAATCCTCGGACGTGATAATATTTTCAAATTGCCCTTCCTCTCAATGAACTCTAAGATCGCGTTATAGTTGTCTCCGGCAATAGTGCCTATAGAAACCTTTCCTGACGCAGATACCGCAGGTGTTATTGGAAACTGGCTGATCAAATCTAAGCCGTCTAAATCATGTTCAGTAAAAATTCTTTCCCAATTGATACCTCTGCTAAATGCTCCATTCAAATTCACCTGTACAATCTCAGCTTCAATAAAAACCTGTTTTTCAGGGCTATCTAAATCAGCAATTATTTTTTTTACTTCGTCCATTTTTGAAGGCAAATCAGAAACAATTATTTTTGATGACCTGGCATCAATAATCACTGAACCTGTAACAGGAGTAATCACCTTTATTAAACGCTTTTCAACATCTTCAGGCGTTGCATAATTAAGATCAAATACAATAGTTTCTAAAGAGCAGTCAAGCTGTTTTACGGTCTGCGTCATAACCTCTACTTTATCAGGAATATCAAGTAATACCACAGTTCCTGATGCCTTATCAATAATCACACTGCCAATATCAGATTTTAACTGGCTAATCGCCTTAAAAACATTTTCAGGGTCAGCATAAACTAATTTCATAGAGGCATAAACCCTTTTATCAATATATTCTACACCATACATTTTTTTATACTCAACATCAGTCATTACATATAACAAATCTCCACGCTTCTCACAAGCTAAATTCTGACTGCTCAAAATAATATCCAGCACATCGCTAATTTTAATATTATTCAAAAATATATTTACTTTTCCAGCAACGCCCTTGCTCGGAATAATCGTCAATCCTGTTTTCATAGAAATTATTCGCAAAAGCTCAATTATATTCACGCCTTTCAAATCTAATGAAATAAGTTTTTTCTGTCCTTTCTTGTCTATATTTAAACTTACACTCGTTTCACTAATCTCATCGCCTGAAATAACTTTTGCATCCACAACTTCGCCCGCTGGCTCAGAAAGCGCAATCGGCTTAACAGATACAAACTCTGCTTGTACTTGCCTTATCTCTTGTGCGAACACAGCATTATCGTGTAAAAAAAATACCGCTGCCCAAAAAATACATATAGCAAAAAAAACTCTGCCCAAACAAGCCACGGATAAGAAATTAGGTCTTTTTACCGTAAAATCCATTCATCATCCCCTACTTTCAGAACAACACGATCATCTTTAATTTCTTTTACCTCTACATTACCAACTCTATCGCCTTTATTTACCAGATATGTCTTTTCCTGGGCATTATCCTCAATTATCGCCTGAAATACATTGCCTGACCAAAGTATGCCCACTACAGATAAATCCTTTACCGCGTCAGATTTTTCTTGCGCGATAACTTCCAAAGATTTATCTTCCTGCATTTTCGCAAACACAATTTTTTTTGCTGGACGGGAAAAAGTAAAAATATTATTTTTTGTCACTTGTTTTTTAAGCGTATCTAAAGACGTAATTATATTATTATACTTTTCTGCCGGAGGAGAAATATTATAAGCTTGAGCATTAATTCGCAACAATTTATTTTTGTTATTAACCTTTAATAAATAAAAATCTAGTGCAAAAAATAAAGTTGCTAATACACAACAAACAACAGCAACATTATTAGCATTTTGTAAACTCAATAATTTTAAAACTTCTTTTGGATTGTTTAAACAATTACGCAGAATTTTTATAGACTGTGGAAAACCAACTACAGCAGTAATTTTATGCTTTCGCGACATTACAGCGGAAAATTTTTTAAATGTATATCCAAACATATTTTCAGAAATCCTTTTCTGTATTATACTTAGTTTCTGTATTGCAAAATCTTCAAAGAAACCTTGCTATTACTGCGATTTTGCTTAATAAAAATCAACCAAATCCAACCTAAATCTGAACGCTAAAATTTACTGCTTATGTATATACTCAAACGTAATTGGTTTGCAAAATATTCCATATTGTTTATGAAATATCCTACCCAAAAACCACAACAATATACCCCTATATTTTCTCTATAAAATTATTAAGACATATATTTATAGTCTGTTTTAATTATAAGACAATTTACGAAGAAAAGTCAAGTTTTACTGAAACAATTGTCAAGGCAAAATGAAAATGTCACGTAATCGGTGACTGAAACGGGGGGGGGCAATAAACTTATCATTTTAATATATTCAAATTTTCAAAGTAAATTCCCTGCAAGCAGGACAGACCCGCTAAAAAATTACGGGCATCTGTCCTGCTATACAGGGAATGACAATGAGAGGCAACATCTTATTGTGTATCCTGTCGTTTGTCATCTCCCAATTTTGTCATTCCCGCAATGCTTTTAGCGGGAATCTATATACTCAAACGCAATTGGTTTGTAAAATTTAGGCTCCTCTTTAATGACCAGAATTTGTATGCGTATAAAAACTATACTACGCAATCAATCTCTTTTTAAATACTGAATATGCGGCAAAGATAAAGCACGGGGCAGATAAAATTGTTCACCCATAGTTATTGCCCGGACATCATAATTCATTTTAATATAATTATTGTAAATAATCGCTTCATCCCTGGAAATAATCGATCCATTTAAAATAAACGAACCTACTCTGCCAGCAAAAGCATGATTAGTATATGTAACTGCATCAACTCTGGAAATAATACTATCAGCAATCGGCCCAAAATCAGAATCATTATAAGAAGATTCGTAGTACCTGCGGCATGAACCATCAATTTTATGCCCTCCATCATAAGCAGTATAATCTCCGTCAAAATAAGGATCTCCGCCTGAATAATATTTTACATATCCAATATCACTATCAGCCACGTCAACTTTATATGCACTAGTAAAAGAAGGCTTTAAATAATTTTTACAGCAACCCCACGTGCATATATCTGTATAATCGCCTAAAACAACATTACCTTTTGCAGCTAAACCTAAAAAATCTTTTGCCGCATTCTGTGTGTCAGTTGTCTGCGAATCTATATCCGGCTTCGGCCATGAGGCAGCATGAACATATTCTACATTGCCAATAATATGAGTATTGCGCCCGGAATAAATAGTACCCTGCCCGCTAATTTTACCTTTAATCAAAACATCACCAGTAACCACAACCGGCCCGCTAATTTCAATGGGATGCGCGTCAGTGCCAATAAGTATAACATTATCATTTAAAACATTATTTACCAGCGTCACTCCATTTTGCTTAACTGTGCCATTATGTGTAGCTGCTAAATTTTTATAGTAATTCAAATCGCCAAGATAAGGCATATCCAAAATCTGTTGAGCAGAAAACTGTTCACTATCTCCATCATAACCATTTTCATAAGGAAATTCTTCATCAACACCATCACCATCAATATCCTGCGGATCAGCACTAGGATTTGTCGGTCTGGTAATAGAATCAGCATTAGCGCGATATTATACAATTGTATTATTACTGTTACTGCCGCTTATTGTGCCTGCTGCACCCAAACCAGGATTTATTGAAGCATAAACATCTCCGTTGACAATCGGATTATATGAACCAAAACTAAAATTTCCATTTGAACGAATATCTCCCTGACTGGTAATAGTATTCCCCCAAAACCAACCATAATTATTAATAAAATAGGAATAATCAAAAACCTTTGAAGGGCTCATTGTATAACGCACAACAGCAGTAACTTTTTTTGTTATCCCGTTTACAGTTGCATTACATTGAAAAGTAATATCTTTAGGCACATGGCTTGGCGCATTTGGAGTATCTATACTCACCACATCCAGATTATAATAGTTAGCCCCGGACATACTAGCAAGGCTGCCCTGCATCTCCATTCCCGCGATATTATCAAAAAAAGCAAATGATTCTGATGTACGGTCATACATAGTAGTCTCGTCAAAATAACCCTCACCTTTTTTAAAATTATCATATAACTGAAAACGCATTGCATCAATGCCTGCTTCAGCAAGATAATATGCCTGCAAAATATCTTTATTTTTTTGTGTTGCCCTGTTGTCTACAATACTACGCGACATAAAAGCAGCAAATAATATAGACAAAACAAGCAAAATAAAAAATGAAACTACCATTACCGAGCCTTTTTCATCCCTTTTTACAAAAAAATTCTTATTCATCATCAACCTCCATTTTCTCATCTATTTCTTAATGCTACCTGAGAGACCAACTGCATTTGCAAATTATCACCTTGTCTAGATTGTTTCGCCGCAAGAAGGCCTATTTCAATTATGTCAACACTCGGCTGACTAAAAAACAAGGTATTAATATGTTGTGCTAACACTTGTGTTTGCCCTGTAGCAGTATCTATACGCATAAGCTCTTCTCCATTTATTCCCCCTAGAAAATATTGGATATTAGCGCTCCAGGCAATTGTACCAGCGCTAAAACTAACCGGCACTTTAAAAATAATCTGATCATTAGAGGCATTAATATTTACACTGCTCACACCTGCCTGAGATAATTCCTGAGTTAACGCGCGCATTGCTTTACGCGTTTGAAAGTGCAGATCTATTTGAACAGCGCTAACCTCATAAGCACGCCTTCCTCCAGCCAACGCGTTAAAAACGCCTAAAGCAACGATAACAAACGTTGCAGATACTACCATTATTTCAACCAAACTAAAAGCATTCTTATTATAAAGAAATACCTTACATTTTTTAATCTGTTTTTTTTTCATCCCTATCACCATGATTAATTTTAACATCCTTATCGTACAGTAATCAGAGTACTTAAATTTACCTCACAAGGCCTGCCGCGTTCCTGCCACTTCACTGTAACACAAATTTCAAGAGGATCAGCAGATTGCCCTTGCGGGTAAAGTTTTGACAAATCATTATCAATGGTAAAAGTACACGCGTTATTAGCAGCCCAACCAGTCCAATCAACATTCGTAATATCTGTTAAAGAATTTACTGAAAGGCTGCGCATCTGCTCAATAACTTTTTGCGCGTCTTCAAGTGCAATCGTAGTGTTCTGAGACATTTCATTTATTTTGAAACACTGCATATATCCAAACAACAAAGCAAACAATACTATGCCTAACACTGTCATACTGATCAATAACTCAACCAAAGTAAAACCATTATTCCTGCGCATAAAATTAACCCTTTTTGTATATACTCAAACGTAATTGGTTTGTAATTTTATGACGTCCCCCTGCACCGCATTTTGAAACGTTCTTCAATCGCCAAACCTCAACGCAGCAAGCTGCGCCTGCGGTTTGACTCAATCAGAATGTTCCAACCTACAGCACAGG
>QNCH01000101.1 GCA_003645745.1 Candidatus Omnitrophota bacterium | reverse complement strand
CGTTAGGTTGAATTTTGCCTAAGTGGATTCCCTGCAAGCAGGACAGGCCCGCTTGCAGGGAATCTAATTTAATTGCGTATAAAACACAAGGTTTTATTTTTTTAGAAAAGGGTCAAAATATGTTAAAAAAAGTTTTAGTGAGTGCAATTTTAATAATTATTGTTATTTTATGTACTGGTTTTATTTATTTAAACATAGTTTATATTCCGCATAATTTAAAGCCTGTAGTACAACGCGTATTAAAGGCAAATTTAGGTAAACACGTGAAAATAACAAGCGCTGTTTATTTGCCTTTTAAAAGCGTTGATTTTTCTTTAATTAAAGTTGGCAATCCTGGAGAAATTCCTCTTATCAAAATTACTAAAGCTAATCTGCGGTTGCTTTCTTTTCCTAAAATAACTCTAAAAGGGGTAAGCG
The DNA here is from genome assembly GCA_003645745.1 of Candidatus Omnitrophota bacterium. Classification (GTDB taxonomy): domain Bacteria; phylum Omnitrophota; class Gorgyraeia; order B26-G9; family B26-G9; genus B26-G9. The sequence goes on along the minus strand of QNCH01000101.1, from coordinate 5,864 downwards.
CGAAAATAAAAATTGTTTTGTCTGATACGGTGCTGCATACAACCTTGTTTAATCTTAAAGGAGATGCGGTTATTGATTTAGATTTGCATTATTTTTATCAAAAAAAACCTATATTTAAAGGCACAATGTTTTTGAAAAATGCGAACATAATGAATTTAAGTAAATTTAGAGATATTACAGAGATAAACGGAAAAATTGATTTTACAGAGGATTCGTTTTTAACAGATTATTTAAATGCTTCTGTTCAGGGACAAAATTTAGGTTTTGGATGTGATGTTTTCTCTTTAGAACAAGGTATTTTAAAAATAAGCCGTTGTAAATTTATTTTTGGAGAGACTGTATTTTGCTGCAATGGTGAGTTATCTGATTTGAGCAATCCTAAAATTAATGTTTTAGGCAATGGGATCATAGATTTAGCAGATATCAAAAAAATTATGCGGAATTTAGACGTGCCTGCTTTAAAAGGAAACTGTAATTTAAAAATTTCTCTATCAGGCCCTGTAAATGTTAACGCGATCGGATCTGAAATTAATTTTACTGTGCCTGAGGTATTTATCAGCAACTTTAAATTCAATCAGTTAAATGCTGTTATAGAAGTAAGGCAAGGCAAAGTTTATTTTAAATCTATTAGCATTGATTATGGTAAAGGAAATATTGATGTAAACGGCAGTATCGGATTACTTAGTGAAGATATGCCGATGGATTTTAAGGTTCTTTTTCGGGATATTGAGGTTGGCAAAATATTGTCTGATTGTTTACTCAAGCAATTTGGCAAAGCAAGATTAAACGCGGATGTTTTAATTTCAGGAAGCGCGTTAGAACCGGCAATGATTAACGGATCAGGAAAAATTAATCTTTCTAAAGCTTGTTTGCGTATGCCTGCTAATATTGCTAAAGTAGCTGATTATTTAAAAGTGCCTGAATTGGTGGATATGAAGGTTAATCAGGCTTCAGCGGATTTTTCTATTGCTAATGGCAGGGTAAGCACTGATGATTTTATAGTCTTAACTGATGAAGCTGAATTTAAAGGTTTTGGTTCTATTGCTTTTAACAAAGTCCTGCAGGCTAATATTTTGTTTAAGCTCAGGCCTGAGTTTGTAGAAAAAAGCGGCGGCCTTACAAAATTACGTGATTTTACTTCTGATTGTTCTGGTATGCCATTAGTTAAAATAGAATTAAGCGGCACTGTTTTTTCTCCTATGTGGAAAGTTGTTGACCTGCCTTTAGCAGAATTACTTAAAAATAATACCAATGATTTTTTAAAGCAAAAATTAGAGGATATTGTTAATGCTTCAGATGAAAAGAAGGCTCAGTTTAAAAATGAAGTTATGGAATATTTAAATAAGGAGTGAGGACATTATGTGCGGTATAGTTGGGTATGTTGGCAAAAAACAAGCAGCGCCAATTTTGATTTCAGGTTTAAAGAGCCTTGAGTACAGGGGCTATGATTCTTCAGGTATTGCTGTAATTGATGAACACAATGTTTTTCTTTTGAAAAAAAAAGGTAAATTGGGAAATTTGATTGAATGCCTTGCTCAAGAAAAGATTAGTGGCAAGGTGGGGATTGGCCATACTCGCTGGGCAACTCACGGCGCTCCTACAGAGGTTAACGCGCATCCTCATTACGGATGTAACCGAGATTTTTTGATCGTGCATAATGGAATTATTGAGAATCAGCAAAGTTTAAGGGCGGAATTAATTAATCAGGGCCATAAATTCCATTCTCAAACAGACACAGAAGTTATTGTACATTTAATTGAGAAGTTCTATTTAAAAGATTTAGTGCAGGCTGTGTGTTCTGTGCTGAAAGTTTTAAACGGTAGTTTCGCCTTAGGAATTATCAGCCGTGACAATCCTGATTTATTAATCGCGGCAAGAAGGGACAGCCCTTTGATTATTGGATTAGGAGAAAATGAAAATTTTATCGCTTCTGATGTGCCGGCAGTACTTGCGCATACCAGAGAAGTTATTTATCTTGAGGATAATGAAGTAGCAATGTTAAGCAAAGACAATGTATGTGTTTACAATCTTTCAGGGGAAAGGATTGAAAAGCGGAAAGCACTTATTAGCTGGGATGTGGAAGTCGCGGAAAAAGCAGGTTATGAGCATTTTATGCTTAAGGAAATTAATGAACAACCTGATGTGCTGCGTAGAATTTTATTAAACAGAGTTAAAAGCAAGAGGGTTGTTTTTGAACAAATAGGCATTTCAGAAGATAAATTAAAACGTGTAAACAATATTCAAATTGTTGCTTGCGGCACAGCTTATCATTCAGGGTTTTGCGGTAAGTATCTTTTTGAGGAGTTTTTGCCTGTGCCTGTAAGTGTGGATGTATCCAGTGAATATAGGTACAGCAATCAAATTATAGAAAAAAATCGTACTCTGACTATTTTTGTCAGCCAGTCAGGAGAAACTGCGGACACATTAGCTTGTTTGCGTAAGGCAAAACAAAAGGGAGCGTTAGTCTTATCTATTTGTAATGTTGTCGGCAGTTCTATTGCCAGGGAATCTGACGGGGTTATTTATGTGTATGCTGGACAGGAAATTGCAGTTGCTTCTACTAAAGCTTATATCGCGCAGTTAATGACATTTTATCTACTTGGTATTTATTTAGGCCGTATTTATGGAACACTGGATTTGAAAAAGGAAAAAGAATTTTTAGAAGTTTTATCTACTATGCCTGATTTAATGCAAAAAATCTTGGAACATAGTTCTAAAGTAAAAAAAATAGCAGAGGAATTTATTAAAAAATATAATTATCGGCTTGCGGAACAGTTTAAGTTTTTAGAAGATGAAATTGGCATATTTAAAGAAAGCGGTAAAGCTTTGCAATTTGCTGAACTTTGCGCAAGCAGGTCTTTGTTCACGTTTGGCAGGAGGTTTGGAGATTTTCCATTTTTGTATTTGGGCAGAAATATCAATTATCCCAGTGCCCTGGAAGGCGCTTTAAAATTAAAGGAAATAACTTATATTAGCGCGGAAGGATATGCTGCGGGAGAAATGAAGCACGGGCCAATCGCATTGATTGATGAGTTTCCTTTAGTTGTTTGTATTGTTCCTAACTCAGATGTATATGATAAGATGCTTTCAAATATCAGAGAGATTAAAGCGAGAAAAGGGGTAGTTCTGTGTATTGCTACACAAGGAGATTCTTTAATTAAGGGGAAAGAGTATTCTGATTATATTTTGGAGATTCCCCCTGTAGACGGATTATTTTCGCCATTATTGGTTGTTTTGCCAATGCAGTTTTTAGCTTATTATATATCTGTTGGGCTTGGCTGTAACGTGGACCAGCCAAGGAATTTGGCAAAAAGTGTTACTGTAGAATAATTGCCATTCTACAAAAACTGTTTGTTCAAAATAACCTGTATCTGTTTTTTATTTTGACTCTTGATGGCTGATTTTTTTTGAAACAAGGGATTATTTTGTCAAAAAATAAATTTAAAAAAAAAAGTTTTACTTTAATTGAACTTGTTGTAGCAATGTCTATTCTTGCGATAGGCATAACAGGGATATTGCGTTCATTTTTAAAAATTGTTTCTGCTGCGAATTATAGCTCCAGTAGTATTAAAAGTATGTATTTACTGGAAACAGAGATGTCTAAATTGGAAGAACAGGTTATTATGACAGGGGATGTAGTTATTAATAAACTGCAAGAGACAGTGTTGGTGGGAGTACGTTTTGCGGATTTAAAAAAGTCTCTGTGCTTGCTTAGTGTTGAGCCTCCAAAGCAAAATATTGACGCGCTTTTGGATAATCAGCAGGAAAAAGAAGCAGAAAAAAAAGAGTATCAGGTGCAGGAAACAGCTTTTTCTTTGAGCTGGAAACAAAGGGCTGCGGCGCGGGATATTGTTTTATGCACATATTTCCCTGTGTCCACAGCTATGGATGAACAGGATGACAAAGAACTTTAAGCCTATGTTTAGAAAAAAAGTTTGTTCCAGGGCAGCTGCGACAATGATTGAAATGATTGTGGTGTTGACTATTTTTTCTATAATTGGGGGGAGTTTATCTTTAAGTTTTATTTCAGGCATGAAAATATGGCAGCGTGTGCGTAACATAGATTTTGAGCAAAATTTTGTTTTTTTGAATTTAGAAATATTTGCTAAGCAGTTAAGGCAAAGTATTGACACTGAGTTGGCTGAAAAAAAAGGAGACGCCTATAGTTTCAGTTTTCCGTCAATAGTTAATGATTCAATTGTTTATTTTAAATATAGTTTTGACCCTTTATCTAAAGAATTTTTGTGTAAACAAATAAAATTGGCAGATATGATTAATCAGGATACTGATATTCAGGATATTGGCAAAAAAATTTTTTCAGCTGAATATTGTTGTTTTATGTATTTTTGTTTTGATCCTGAAACTGAACTATATTTATGGACAGATACTTATGAACCTGAAAAATTTAGGCTGAAAGGGGTAAAGGTGCTTGCTAAATTTGAAAACAATGAATTGGAAAAAACAATATTTATTCCCAACGCGTAATTCAGGGAGTATATTAATTATTGCTATCTGGACTTTAGTTATTTTCGCGATATTAAATACCGCGTTATATAAATTAACTATTTCACAATTAAAAATATTCAAGACGCTGAGATGTGCGTGGATTTCACCTTATTTGGCAAAAGCAGCTTATGTTTATGCTTTAGAACAAATAGCTCAGGACACAACAGTATGTGATACCGCGTATGAATTGCATACACCCCAGAAAAAAAATTTAGGACAGGGGCAGTTTGAATATATACTTATTGATACAGAAAGCAAGATTAATATTAATAAAGCATCTATAGAAAATTTAACGCTTTTGCCTGGAGTTTGTGAAGATATCGCGGAAAATATTTTTAAATCAAAATTAAAACCATTTCATTTTAAAGAAGAACTTTTGCTTGTTGAAGATATGCGGGAAGATATTTTTACAGGGATCAAAGATATAATCACTGTTTATGGCAGCGGTGCGGTAAACATTAATACTGCTTGTAAAGATGTTTTCGGAATTTTAGGAATGGATGGTGGGTTAATTAAAAATATAATGGATTATAGATCAGGCACAGATGGCGTCGAGGGCACAGAAGATGATCGAGTTTTTGAAAAGAAGAGTGAGATTCTAAATCAGTTGCGCGCGTATACAAGCTTGTTCGCGAAACAGCAGACAGAAATTATCGAGCTGGTTAGCACTGGAAGCCTTGATGTTTTGGCAAGTGTGTTTATTTTATCTGTAAACACAAAAATTAATGGCTCCGAGGGGAAAAAATATCAAATTACTTTTAATAAACAGAAGATATTAGAGTGGCAGGAACAATAAAAAGGGGGAGGGATTAATGTGTAGAACAGAGGCCTTTACTTTGGTGGAATTAATTATTGTTGTGATTATTATTAGTGTGCTTGCAGCAATGATTATTCCTCGGTTTGTCGGCAGGTCAGAGGACGCGAGAAAAGAAGTGGCAATGGCTGATATTAATGTTAATATTGCTACAGCATTAAAACTTTATGAGGTAGATAACGGAGTATTTCCAAACACTGAAGAAGGATTAAAAGCTTTATTAAAACCGCTTTCTTCTGCTAAAAATTGGAAAGGCCCGTATTTAGAAAAAAAGCCTCTGGACCCATGGTCTAATCCTTATAATTATAAGTGTCCTGGTGTGCATAGGCCCTATGATTATGATTTATTTTCTTTTGGCAAAGACGGCATTGAAGGTACAGATGACCTATGTAATTGGGAAGAAGATTGATTTCTGTAACATTTTATGCTACATTGAATTGAGTATATATTCAAACGCAATTAGTTTGTAAAATTTAGGCGTTTCCCTGTGCTGTAGATTGGAACGTTCTGATTGAGCTAAACCGCAGGCGCAGCTTGCTGCGTT
>QNCH01000100.1 GCA_003645745.1 Candidatus Omnitrophota bacterium | reverse complement strand
TGTGATTATTCATAGCGGGACAATAATTGGCAGTGATGGATTTGGTTTTGCTACCGTGCGGGGTGTACATCATAAAATTCCTCAAATTGGCACTGTAATTATTGAAGATGATGTAGAAATTGGTGCTAATGTAACGATTGATAGAGCGCGTTTTGACAAAACATTGATTAGACATGGTACAAAAATTGATAATCTTGTCCAAATAGCGCATAATGTTATTATTGGAGAACATACAATCGTTGTGGCACAAACAGGTATATCAGGAAGCACGGTAATTGGCAAGAATGTTATTTTAGCAGGACAAGCAGGGATTATTGGACATATTTGTGTAGGAGATAATGCTGTGGTTGCGGCTCAGGCAGGAGTGACTAAATCTGTACCTGAGAATACTTGTGTTTCAGGCTATCCTGCTAAACCGCATAAAAAAGCAAAACGTATTAATGCTTGTGTTCAGAAACTTCCTGACTTATATAATTTAGTCTCTAATTTACAGCAAAAAATTGCAGGATTGGAAGCTGCCTTAGAAGGAAAAAATAGTGGAGTATCAGCAGACAATAGCCAAAGCAGTTGAAATCAGTGGCATTGGTTTACATACAGGACAAAAAGTTAATGTAAGGTTTAAGCCTGGTAAAGTATCACAAGGCGTTATTTTTGTACGTGTTGATTTACCTGGACAACCGCATATTAAAGCGCATATTTCAAATTTAGTTGAAAGGCCGCGCCGTACTTCTATTGGTATTGAAGGAGTAGAGATTAATACAATAGAACATGTGATGGCTGCTTTAGTTGGCTTAGGTATCGACAATATTACAATTGAACTTGATGCTGAAGAATTGCCTGGAGTAGATGGAAGTGCTTTGCCTTTTTTTGAAATTCTTAAAGATGTTGGTATCGTAGAACAAAATGCAAAACAGTTTTATTTTAAGCCAACCCAGCCTTTATATATGGAAGAAGGTGATGCTTCATTAACAATTCTTCCTGCTAATGATTTTTGTGTTTCATATACCATGAGTTATGCTCATCCATTGCTTAAATCTCAGTATGCGTTTTTTAATTTTAATCAGAATGTATTTGAAAAAGAAATTGCGCCGAGCAGAACTTTTTGCCTTCAGGAGGAAGAAAAAGAGCTTACTATGCAGGGGTTAGGTAAAGGTGCTAATTATGAAAATACAGTAGTGGTTGGAGTTAATGGCATAGTAAACAATACATTACGTTTTGAAGATGAATTTGTGCGTCATAAAATATGCGATTTGATTGGAGATCTTTATTTATTAGGAAAGCCGTTAAAGGGGCATGTTATTGGCATAAAAAGCGGCCATCCTTTAAATATAAAATTATTGCGTAAGATTAAAAATTTTTATGACCGCCAGATGAAATCTGGTATTTCAGCTATGTCTGATGATTTTGAAAATGTGCCTCCTTTAGATATTAATAGTATTCAACGGATACTGCCACATAGATATCCTTTTTTACTTGTAGACAGAATTTTGTGTTTAGAAGAGGATAAGTATGTGATTGGCATAAAAAATGTAACAAGAAATGAAGAATTTTTTAATGGGCATTTCCCAAATCAGCCGGTAATGCCTGGAGTATTAATTATTGAAGCAATGGCACAAACAGCAGGAGTTTTAATTCTAAGTAATCGTGCTAATTTAGGCAAAAGTGCTTATTTTATGAGTATTGATAAGGTTAAATTTCGCAGAATGGTCATTCCAGGAGATCAGCTTCGTTTAGAAGTTTCAGTTTTAAAATTGAAATCCAGAACAGGGCAAGTATCAGGCAAAGCTTTTGTCGAGGGGATGTTAGTTGCGGAAGCAGTATTGATGTTTTCTTTAGGGGCGATAAATAAATAAGTGTTGCGTTTGAGTATAGTTATTTATTTACAGTTTCTAAGGTCATAAGTAGGCCTGCTAAAAAAATCAAGCAGGCTTGTTTGCTGTTAGGCTCGTATGTAGATAAGTTTGTCTGTTAAAAAAAATCTAACAAGTCCTCCTCAAAGGGCGTTAAATTTATGATTATGGCTGAGAGTATAAAAATCCATCCAACCGCAATTATCCATCCTAAAGCAGAACTTGCGCAAGGAGTTGAAATAGGTGCGTATTCAACTATTGGTAAAAATGTAAAAATTAATTGTAATACAAAGATAGGAAGTTTTTGTGTAATTGATGGAGATACTCAAATTGGCAAACGCTGTAATATTTTTACAGGCGCTGTTATTGGTACAGCTCCCCAGGATTTAAAATACAAAGGAGAAGCAACTAAAGTACATATTGGCGATGACAATCAAGTGAGGGAGTATGTAACTGTTAATCGCGGCACAATAGAAAAAGGCGTAACTTCTATTGGCAATAAAAATTTACTAATGGCTTATAGCCATATTGCTCATGATTGTGAAATTCAGGATGGAATTGTAATTGCTAATGCGGGTACGTGCGCTGGGCATGTTAAAGTAGAAAGTAAAGCAATTATTGGCGGGATGGTGGCGATTCATCAATTTGTGTGTATTGGTTCTATGGCGATTATCGGCGGATGTTCTAAGGTTGTGCAGGATGTTCCTCCGTATTCAATGGTTGATGGACATCCTGTTAGAGTGTATGGAGCTAATATTGTTGGATTAAAGCGTGCTGATATCCCAGAAGAAAATATTAATAATCTAAAAAAAACATTTGTAATTCTATTTAGAAAAAAATTATCTATTTCAAACGCGTTAGAAAAAGTAGCGGATGAAATCCCCGTAGATCCTTTTGTATTGAACCTGATAAATTTTATAAAAGATTCTAAGCGAGGTATATGCAGGGGAAAGTAGGGATTTGCGTTTTTGTAAGGAGGAATTATGTCGGGAAAAATAGGATTAATTGCAGGTAATGGGAAATTTCCTTTACTTTTTGCCCAGGCAACTAAAAAATTAGGAAATTATGTTGTGGCTGTAGCAATCGAGGAGGAAACAGAAAAACAACTGGAAAATTTAGTAGATGAAATTCATTGGATTAGTGTAGGTAATTTAGTGGACTTGCTGGGAATTTTAAAGCAGGCGCAAGTAAAAAAAGTAGTAATGGCAGGCCAAATTAGACACGAACTTTTATTTAGCGGTGTTAAGTTAGATAAAGATCTTCAGAATTTATTTTCCAATTTGCCTGATCGAAGGACTGATACTATTTTACGTTCTTTTGCGCAAAAAATAGAGGAATCAGGAATAAAGCTACTTGATTCTACTACATTCATTAAAGAATATTTGCCGAAAAAAGGAGTATTGAGTAAAACAAATCCTTCTAAGGGGCAAATTGAGGATATTGAATTTGGGTTTTCAATTGCTAAGACTATTGCCGGAGTAGATATCGGACAGACTGTAGTAGTTAAAAATAAGGTTGTTTTAGCAGTGGAAACAATAGAAGGCACTGACGCGGCTATAGATAGGGGAAGCCTGTATTGTCAATATAGCGGAGCTGTAGTAATTAAAGTGAGTAAACCTAATCAGGATATGCGTTTTGATATTCCTGTGATTGGAGCAAATACAATAGAGGTATTAATTAGGAATAAAATTTCTGTTTTAGCGATTGAGGCTAAAAAAACTTTATTTATGGATAAGGAGTTTGTGCTTTCAAAAGCAGATAAACATAATATTGCAATTGTGGCAGTCTAAGACTTTGGAATATAATAAGAAAACGCTATGTTTTGGCGTTTTATAATTATGCCCACGTAGCTCAGCTGGCAGAGCAAGGCTTTCGTAAAGCTTAGGTCGGAGGTTCGATTCCTCTCGTGGGCTTAATGTTTAACTATTTATACTCAAACGTAATAGGTTTGCAATTTTATGACGTAGCATCTTGAAACGTTCACCTCAACGCAACGAGTTGTGCCTGAGGTTTGTCTCAATCAGAACGTTTCAATCTACAGTACAGCGAAATGCCTAAATTTTGCAAAACTATTACGTTTGAGTATAACGCTCGAATAATGGGGGATAAAGAACAATGAGCGGTTTTTATAGTGTTTTTAAAAATAGGAAATTTTTTTTTCTCTGGCTGGGACAGCTTATTTCGCAGTTTGGCGACCGCTTAAATCAAATGGCTTTAATTGCCCTGGTTTATAATCGTATGGGTGTATCTGCTATCGGGCTGGCAAAAGTTATGGCATTTACAATTATTCCTTCTTTTATTATGAGCCCATTTGCCGGAGTGTTTGTAGATAGACATAACCGCAAACACATAATGATTATTACAGATATTTTACGTGCATTGATGGTTGTATGTATACCTTTATGTTTCATTAAATCCAGTTCAATGATTCCTATTTATATCCTAATTTTTTTTATTTTTTCTGTGAGCTGTTTTTCTCTTCCTGCGAAGTTTTCTATAATTCCTGAGCTTGTGTCTAAACAAAAATTAATGATTGCTAATTCATTAGTTAATACAACAATGATGGTTGCCGCGCTTTTAGGTATAGGGGTTGGAGGATTGCTTATAGAAAAAGTAGGCGCAAAAAGCGGTTTTTATATTGATGCTTTTACTTATTTGGTTTCTGCTGGTTTGCTTTGTTTTGTTACTGTTGAAAATTCTCACCTTAAAAATAATGTTTTAGGTGTAAAGGATAAACACATTTTTAGAGAAATAAAGGAAGGTATGGAATATGTTCTTGCGCATCCTTATGTACGGTTTATTTTTGCTACGATATTTATGCTTATGGCTTCAGCCGGAGCAATTTATATTGTGTCTATAGTGTTTATTCAACAGGTTTTTGGCTCAATAACAAAGGATATTGGGCTTTTGGCTGGTTTTTCCGCTATAGGTTTTTTCTTTGGTGCTCTTTTATGCGGCAGGTTTGGGTCTAAACAGTCAAAACTAAAGATAATTTTTGTAAGTTTAATTGCCAGCGGTTTTTTTATTGGCAGTTTTGCTGTTTTTTTGAAGCTGTTTGCTTCTTTGCTCGCTGCCCGTGTTATTGCTGTGTTGATTGGAATAAGCGTTGCGCCGATATTTATTTCAGGCAATACTTTGATTCACGAAGTTATTAAGCCTGAAATGCGTGGCAGGATTTTTAGTTCATTAGGTATTGTAATGAATTTAGGGTTTCTTCTTTTTATGTTTATTGCTTCAGAGTTGTCTGAATTTTTTAACGCGTTGTGGGTAATTATTGGCATTGCATTTTGTTTTATTGTTTATGGATTTTTTAGTTTGTTAACGTTTAAGGAGTCGTTATAAAATAATATACTCAAACGTAATCGGTTTGCAACATTTAGGTGTTTTCCTGTGCCTTATATTGGAACGCTTTAACCCGCAGGCGCAGCGCGGGTTGGAGATAGAAGAATATTTCAAAATGCGGAGTGATGGCATGTCCTAAAATAGCGAACCGATTAAGTTTGAGTATAGGCCAGTTTGTATTTTGACAGAGGACAATGTTTTGTGCTAAAATGCTTTAAATTTGCTCTCTTTTAATTTATTTAGTTGCAACTATACTCAAACGTAATTGGTTTGTAAAATTTAGGCGTTTTCCTGTGCCCTAAATTGGAACGATTTGACCTAAGACAAACCGCAGGCGTAGCTTGCTGCATTGAGGTTTGGCGATTGAAGAACGTTTCAAGATGCAGTGCAGGGGGGGGGAACGTCATAAAATTGCAATCCAATCACGTTTGAGTATACACCCGTATAATAGAAAGTTAGTATGTTTGGTAAAGCAGAATACACCATAGTAAGAATTAAAAAGAAAGAAATGCCTGGAGGATTATGTGTGAAATGTCCTGGCTGCGGGCAAATTATTTTTAATAAACAGCTCTCTGAAAATATGAATATTTGTTCTAAGTGCGACTATCATTTTATGGTGGGATGTAGAGAAAGAGTAAATATGCTTCTTGATACAGCTACATTTGAGGAGTATGACTCTCAATTAAAATCTAAAGATCCGATAAATTTTAAAGGTAAAAAAACATATTTAGAGAAAATCAAACAAGATCAGAAAAAAACAGGCCTTGTTGAAGCGGTGATTACAGGAATTGGTTTAATTGAAAGCAGAAGATTGATTATAGCGGTAACTGATTCACGTTTTATTATGGGGTCTATGGGGTCTGTAGTGGGAGAAAAAATTACCAGAGCTATAGAAAAAGCTACAGAACTTAATTTGCCAGTCGTGATTATTTCCGGATCTGGAGGAGGTGCACGTATGTATGAGGGGATGTTCAGTTTGATGCAAATGGTTAAAACATCTGCTGCTTTGAGCAGGCATAAAAGGAAAAAACTTTTGTATATTTCCGTATTGACTAATCCAACAATGGCTGGGATAATGGCTAGTTTTGCCAGTTTAGG
>QNCH01000099.1 GCA_003645745.1 Candidatus Omnitrophota bacterium | reverse complement strand
GCAGAAATAAATTAAAAAGCAATTTATTTCATCAGCCCTGCGGGTAAATATTTTATATAAAGCATAAAATATTTAGGTTAGAAACGTATTTGTTTTTTATTTTGGATTCTGACTACTGAATTTTTTAAATTAACCCATAGATTCTGTTATAGAGTCTATAAAAGAAAGAAGTGATATGGCAAAGATTGTTCCATTTTGCGGGTTGCGTTATAATGAAAAAGTATTGGATAATATAAATGCTGTATTCGCGCCGCCTTATGATGTTATTTCAGAAGCAGAACAGAAGAGGCTTTACGCCCAGCATCCATATAATGTTGTGAGATTAATTTTAGGCAAGACTTTTAAAGATGACAATAGCCAAAATAATCGTTATACGCGTGCGGAGTGTTTATTAAATGAGTGGACGCGTAAGGGAATTTTTGTTTTTGATAAATTGCCTAGTATTTATATTTATACACAGGATTATGTAATTAATGGAATAAATAAGACTATGTTCGGTTTTATTGCTGGAATGCAGTTTGAAAAAGGATGCGGCTGCCTGCCGCATGAGCATACTTTATCAAAGCCTAAACAGGACAGGATGGAACTTTTAAAGCGGGTACAGGCTAATTTGAGCCCGATTTATTCTTTTTATCTTGACCAGAACAATAGTGTAGAAGATGTATTAAAACCTTTTATGCAGGAAAGTCCGCTTCTGGATTTTTTAGACGCGGATAATGTGCGGCATAAATTCTGGCAGATTTCTGATCAGCAAGTGATTGATCAGGTTAGAGATTTAATGCTGCCAATGCAATTGTTTATTGCTGACGGCCACCACAGATATGAAGTAATGCGCACATATTATGAGCAAATGTGTGAGCAGAATAAAGATATAAGAAACAAGTGTAATTATGTAATGATGTATTTTACCAGTTTTAACAAAAATAAGTTAACTGTTTTACCAACCCACAGACTTTTAAAAGATGTTGCTGATATTTGCGCTAAGCTTAAGGAGTTAGAAAAATATTTTTATTGTAGAGATGTTAATAATTTAGAGGAACTAACTAATTTACAGAGCCAGGCAAAAGGATTTGCTGTAGGAATGTATTATAACGGATGTTTATCTCTTTTGCAGATAAAGAATAATAAATTGCTTGATAATTTAATGCGTGATTGTCCTGTTGAGTGGAGGGAACTTGATGTAGCAATGCTGAATAAAATAGTATTTGAGCATATTTTTAATTTAAATGAAGAGCAGAAAGAGCAAAAGATTAGTTATACCAGGGACATAAATTTTGCTTTTTCCGCAGTGGACAGGAATGATTGTATGCTTGCTTTCTTCCCTAACCCCACAAAGCTTGAACAAGTAAAAAAAATTGCTCAGGCGCATAATAAAATGCCGCAAAAATCAACCTATTTCTACCCTAAACCAATTACAGGATTAGTAATTAATAAATTTTAGTGGAGGTACAATTTATGAGTATAGTTGTGTTAGGAACTGTAGCCCTAGATTCAATTAAAACTCCTGCAGGATTGCGCAAAAATCTTTTGGGCGGTTCTGCCGCTCATTTTGCAATGTCAGCTAATTTTTTTACTAAAGTGCATTTAGCAGGAGTTATTGGCAGGGATTTCCCTGAGCAGCATATTGAATTTTTAAAACACCGAAATATTAATCTAGATGCTTTAACACGACAAAAGGGTAAAACATTTAAATGGCAGGGAGAATATAAAAAGGAAGATTTAAATACAGCTTTAACTTTAAATACAGAATTAGGCGTGCTTGCAAGTTCTTTTCCAGTGCTTTCTAAACAGCAATTAAGAATGAAGAATGTATTTCTCGCTAATTATGCACCTGATTTGCAGGAGAGATTTTTAAAAGAAATTGGTAGCGCGCAGTTTGTAGGCTTAGATACAATGAATTTGTGGATTAATACTCAAGTGAAGTCTGTTAAAAAATTATTAAAGCAGGTTAATATTGTAATTGTTAATGAGACAGAAGCAAAACAATTAAGCGGGCAAAATAATCTTATGGCAGCAGCGAAATTTCTTTATGCTTTGGGCCCGCAAATGGTAATTATTAAAAAGGGAGAACATGGCGCGTTGTTTTATTCAAATACTTTGACCTGTATTCTTCCTGCTTATCCAGTTGAAAATGTAGTTGACCCTACTGGAGCAGGGGATACTTTTGCAGGAGGAGTAATGGGCTATATTACAAAGTCACGAAAATTAAACGCGTCTGTTTTGCGGCGCGCGCTTGGCTATGGCATAATTTTTTCTTCCTTTAATGTGCAGGATTTTGGTTTAAAACGCACCGCGGTTTTAGAAACTAATGATGTGCGTCAAAGGATGGCAAAATTTAAAGAATTGCTTAGGTTTTAAAAACAAGAAATTTTACTTTCTTCTATGAAAAATAATTCTGTTTTTAAGTTATCTTCTCCTGATGTTTGTATTGTTGAAGCATCTGCTGGATCTGGTAAAACCTACGCTTTATCAAAGCGTTATCTTCAGCTTTTAATCACATCTGAACCTGAAATAAATTTAAAACACATTCTGGCAATTACTTTTACCAATAAAGCTGCCCGCGAAATGCAGCAGCGTATTCTGGAATTTTTAAAAAAAATAGCTTTAGATGTATTCGCCAATGCTCAGGAAAAAGAAGATATCCTGTCCAGTTTAAATGTTACAAGGGAATTCGCGCGCAAAAAAGCTTATCAGATTTTAGAATATTTACTGCGTAATTATAATTTTTTTCAAGTGCAGACAATTGATAGTTTTATGAATTCATTAATTATTGGCTGCGCTTTTAAACTTAACCTATCATCTTCTCCCAAAATAAAACATAATTATCAGCAATATTTAGCGTACAGCTTAGATGAGCTTATTGAGCAGGCAGTAGAAGATCCTCATATCCGGAAAATTTTTGATCAATTTCTTACTCAGTATTTGATTGTTGAGAATAAAAAAAGCTGGTTTCCTAAAAAAGATATTCTTAAATTAATTTCCGTTTTAACTAATAAACGCAATGTCTTTGGTAAGGAGTTTAGCAAATTTGCTTTTTCGGGGGAAAACTTACATCTAAAGAAAATGCGGGTTTTAGAGTTAATCAGAGGCCTTAAGGACAATTTGCCTGAAGGTACAAAACTTGTTTTAATTAAAAAATTAAATAAATTTGTTGAAGCAAACAAAAGTAATTTTAATCTTAAAGAATTTTTCTCTGCTGAAACTCTAACTAAAACAGAATTTCCCATTAAAAAAAAATATCAGGTTCCTCTGGAGATACAAAAGCTGTGGGAAGAGATCAGGCGCAGAGTAACAGAAATATGCGAATTAGAAGCGTTTTCATTTTCAAATTGCTACATTGACATTTTTTCTTTAGTTTTTGATAATTTTAAGGAATTAGCGCTCAAAGATGAGATTATTTTTTTAGAAGAATTAAGCAGATATGTACAACGTATTTTTCATATTGAGTTTACTACTATTGCAGAGCTTTATTACCGTTTAGCAACACGGCTTGAGCATTATCTAATTGATGAATTTCAGGATACAAATGTTTTGCAGTGGAATAATTTAAAAGTAATGGTAGAAGAAGCTCTCTCTACTGGTGGGACATTGTTTTGTGTGGGCGACAGAAAACAGGCAATTTACCGGTTTAGAGGCGGCAATCCCGCATTGTTTGATCGGGTCAAGGCGGATTATTTTAAATATAATCTGCAAAATGCTCAGCTTAGCAAGAACTACCGCAGCCAAAAAGAAATTGTGCTTTTTAATAACCTGATTTTTTCAAAGAAAAATTTTTACCGGTTTTTTTCGCAACTGCAGCAGGCAAACGCAAGTTCAGCTAAAGAGCTTAGTTGTGCTGAGGTTGATGAGATTATTGAGCTTTTCTCCGGTGCACAGCAAGACTATATTGAACAAAAATATAATGGTTATGTGAGCTTAGAAATGATTAAACTTAATGGGGCAACGCGGCTGGATATAGAACAGCCTTTGCAGGAGAGAATAATTAATAGGATCAAAGAATTAAAACAGAGGTTTTCCTATTATGATATTGCGATTCTAAGCAGAAAGAGCGCGGAAGTAGAATTAATTACTGGTTGGCTGATTGATGCGGGTATTCCTGTAGAATCTGAAAAAACTTTAAACTTAAAAGGGAATGCTTGTATAAAAGAGATTATTTCATTGCTTAAATTTCTTAATTGCCCAATGGATAGTTTATCTTTTGCCGGGTTTATTTTAAGTGATATTTTCTGCGCACAAACGGGCGCTGCATTGCAGGAAATCAGGGATTTTATCTTTGGATTAGATGAATCTTGCCGCAAAATTTATTTATACAGAAAATTTCGTAATAGTTTTCCCTCTCTATGGGCTGATTATTTAGAAGAATTTTTTAATAGCGTTGGTATTATCCCTTTATATGAATTAGTGGTAAGTATTTTTAACCGTTTTTCTGTGTTTAAAAATTTTCCGCAATTTCAGGGTTTTTTTTTGGGATTTTTGGAATTAATCAAAGAGCAGGAAGAAGAATATACTGCTCTCGCGTTATTCCTTGATTTTTTTGAAAAAGCTGAAAAAGAATTTTTGTATGTGTATGTCGCAGATACTAATGCGATTAAAATTTTAACTGTGCATAAAGCAAAAGGCCTTGAATTTCCTGTAGTAATTATTCCTTTTTTAACTCTTAATCCTGACTCTGGCCCTGCTAATAGCGAAAATGTTTTTTGTGTGCCTGAGGAGGGTGATAAATTATCAATTGTGCGTTTGCGTTCATATTATACTTTATTTTCAAGTAAGATTAAAAATATTTATCAATGCCAATATAAAGAGTCTTTGATTGATGAATTAAACAATATTTATGTGGCTTTAACCAGGGCAGAAAAAGAATTATATCTTTATATCTCAGAAAGTAAGCCCAGTACACGTAATTTAGCGTCAATGCTTATGCCTTGTGAGAATTTTCAGGCTGGAGAGCAAGTTAAATATTTGCAAAAGCCTGATCTAGAGAGAAATGTGATTATGCATATACCTGCGTCTGATAATCAGGATTGGATTTATTTTTTAAAAAATGAATTTGTTGCTGATTCAGGAAGCGTTAATCAGGAAAGGGTTTTAAAAGGCACAATTATTCATTACGCGCTTGCTTTATTAGGAAATCTTTTAAATCAGGATGTAGATGAAATTTTAGAAAAAGCAATTTCTTTAACAAAATTAAGATTTCCTGATTATTTATTTTTTCAGGAGATTAGCACAGCAATTGCTAAATTGCTCAAAGATGAGGTTTGCCGGCAGTTTTTCTTTGTTGAGCACGGACTGATTTTTCAGGAAAAAGAAATTGTCACACAATTCGGCCGCAGTTTGAGGCTGGACAGAATGATTGTTAAGGATAGAGTGGTTTTTGTGGTTGATTATAAGCTTAGTGTAGAGAATCTAAAAGAATATAACCAGCAAGTTAAAAAATATATGCAGGCTGCCGCGCAATTATATCCTGACAAACAAATAAAAGGATTTTTAGTTTTTATCCAAGGCTGTATAGTGCAGGAAGTTGAATTTTATACTCAACCGTAGGTTTGCAAAATTTAGGCGTTTCCCTGTGCCCTAGATTGAAACGTTCTTCATTCGCAAATCCGCAGGCACAGCAAGCTGCGCCTGCGGTTTGACTTAGGTCAGAACGTTCCAATTTAGGGCACAGGGAAGCCTAAATTTTACAAACCAATTGCGTTTGAGTATATAAAACAGGAAGGAAAAATATTGTTTCAATTATAATTTATATTTTTGTTTTAAGCGCGATGACAGTATTTGTATTTTTTGTATTGGGCAGTATGATTGGCGTTAGTTTAAAAAATACAAATAAAAATATAGCGCAGCAATCTGGGGGACTTTGCCCCATTACAAAACAAATTTAGACAAAAATTTTGAATACTTGACAAGTTTACAATAAATAGTATAATAAAAATGTGGTAGTAGATAAACTATCATTTTTTAAAAGTGGCTGTTTTAACCTGAATATTTTATGGTATTATCACGGGCGGGGCATACAAAGTGCCGTGCAAATATTTCGGGCTGCCGGGGAAACGCGTTTATTTAAAATAGGGAATTGTTTCCCGTTTTTTTTTGGTAATTTTGAGTATATATGGATGATGTTAATAATATAAAAAGCATTGTTAGTGATGTTTTAGCGCAATATAATGTTGAACTTGTAGATTTTAATCTGCATTTGTTACGTAGAGCATATAAAATTAAAGTTGTTGTTAGTAAAAAGCAAGGCATTACTTTAGATGAATGTGTAAAGTTAAATAAGGAAATTGCAGCGAGAATTGAGCAGAACAACGAAGATAATTTTTTATATGATCTGGAAGTCTCATCACCAGGATTAGATCGAGTATTAAAAAAGGAAAAAGATTTTAT
>QNCH01000098.1 GCA_003645745.1 Candidatus Omnitrophota bacterium | reverse complement strand
TTTTGTTATTTTTTTATTTTACTACGAATTAATTGCGCCCGTTTTATATCCCTTTGCCTGGCACTAAGCGATTTCCCCTCTATCTTCTGCAAATGCGCGGGCTGAGTAAGGATAAAAAGTTCATTAATAATTTCACGTGTCAGCCCTTTAATTATGCCCACTTCTATACCAAGGCATACATTTGAAAGTAATTCAATAGTTTCAGAACTTGAAATTATTCGTGCATTTTTCAATATCCCATAAGCCCGCCAAACCTGATTTTCTAAGCTTATACGATTTTGGCTGATTAAAACTTTTCGCGCGTTCTGTTCATAATCTAAAATTTGTCGAATTATCCGTTTTATATTATCTATAATTTCTTCTTCACTTCTTCCTAAAGACACCTGATTTGAAACCTGGAAAAAATTCCCCGCAGCTTCAGTGCCTTCTCCAAACAAACCTCTTACAGTTAAGCCAAGCTTAATTATTGCCTGAATAACTTTATTGATTTGCTTAGTCATCACTAATGCTGGCAAGTGCAGCATTACAGACGCGCGCATACCAGTGCCGGTATTGGTCGGGCATGCTGTAAGATAACCCCATTTAGGTGAAAAAGCAAAAGAAAGTTTTTTCTCCATCTCGCTATCTATTCTGCTAATTTTCTCCCAGCATGCGTCAAGGTCAAAACCAGGCTCAATCATTTGAATACGCAAATGGTCTTCCTCATTAAGCATAATTGAAAGAGTTTCATCACTACTAACCGCTACTGCCCGGTTATCTGCCTGAGCAATATGCTCTTTACTCACCAAATGCCTCTCTACCAAAAGCTGCTTATCCATATTTGTCATTTTTTGAATGTCTAAAAATAACCCACCGTTCTTTATTGCATTAAGCTGAGTTACCGAGGCTTTAAGCATAGCTAAAGCGCATTCCATTTGTTTTTTATCCGCCCAGTCAGGGAAAACAACATTCTCTAAATTCCTGGCTAAACGGACTCTGCTTGAAAAAACAATTTCAGAATTAGGACCAACCTGTTTTAACCAGCCGCTTGGTTGTTTGATCAAGTCATTTAATTCCATCATTTATCCTCCTCATATACTCACTTTTTCTTTTCTAAAGCCTTAATCTTATCTCTAATTTTAGCTGCTTCTTCAAACGCTTCTGCCTGAACAACTTTTTGCAGTTTAAGCTGTAAAGCCTGCAATTCATTCTTTAATTTAAATTGTCCCCCGCTATGCAAAGGAGCTTTGCCAATATGCCTTACTGCTCCGTGTATCTTTTTTAGTAAAGGTTCAAGGCTTTCTTCAAATGCAGAGTAACACTCACTACACCCAAGCCTGCCGATTTTACGAAAATCCGCATAAGTCATCTTACAATTAGCGCAAGCACCTATTTTCTTTTTACTTCCCTGTATAGGCGAAGCAAAATCAACAAGCCCAGCCAACAAATCCTGTAATCCAAACGAAGCGCCTAATCCGGCAATTCCCTTTTCTTTCGCGCATTGTTCACAAAGATGCAATTCTGTCATCTGATCATTGACAATTTCAGTTAAATGCACAGTTGCCTGACGTTTCCCACAAATATGACACAACATTTTTAATCCTCCATTTTATACTCAGTCTAATCATAAATAATCAAAAATTATATTTAGTTCCATCATTTTCAGTTGCTTTTTTAAATGCCTGTAATAATTTTAAACTTATCTGCCCTGGAGAACCTGAACCAATCTGCCGTCCGTCAATACAAACAACAGGAATAATTTCCGCAGCTGTTCCAGTTAAAAATGCTTCATCAGCATTAAATAATTCATACCGGGTTAAAATCTGTTCTTTAACAGAAATATGCAACTTTCGCGCTAAATCAATCACTACATCACGAGTAATCCCCAGTAATATACCCATAGACTGAGGTGGTGTATAAACAGTACCTTTTTTAATAATAAACAAATTATCCCCGGTACACTCCGCCACAAATCCTAAAGAATTAAGCATTATTGCTTCTTCATACCCGGCATTTACCGCCTCAATTTTTGCCAGAACATTATTTAAGTAATTCAACGACTTAATCCGCGGATTCAATGCTTCAGCCAGGTTACGCGTTGTAGGCACTGTAATAATCTTCAAACCCTGCTCATAAAATTTTTCAGGATAGAGTACAATTTTATCCGCAATAATAATTACAGAAGGTTTCCTACACTTTCTCGGATCAAGGCCTAGGTCTCCCACACCTCTGGTAACAATCAACCTTATATAAGCATCTTTAAGCCCATTTTCCTGTAAAGTCTTAATTACAGCTTCAGACATTTGAGTTTTAGATAAAGGAATTTTTAACATTATTGTATGCGCACTTTCATAAAGCCTGGAAATATGCTCATTAAGTTTAAAAACTACATTATTGTAAGAACGAATGCCCTCAAAAACTCCATCTCCATATAATAAACCATGATCAAAAACTGAAATCTTTGCCGCGTCTTTATCAACTAAATCTCCGTCCAAATAAATTTTTAAACCCATAAAATCCTCCCTAAAATATAATTTTAAAATTGATTATACTCAAACGTAATAGGTTTGTAAAATTTAGGCGTTTCCCTGTGCTGTAGATTGGAACGCTCTGACTGAGCCAAACCGCAAGCGCAGCTGGCTGCGGTGAGGTTTGGCGATAGAAAAACGTTTCAAGATGCAGTGCAGGGAGGCGTCATAAAATTGCAAACCTATTACGTTTGAGTATAGCTGTCCTATTCCACAAAAGCTCCATCCTTAATCACAAAGGTTTTAGGACAAATATGCGCTAATGCTTGTGAATGCGTAGCAATTAAAATTGTATAGCCTTTTTCTTTATTCAATCTTAATAACAAATCACAAATTTTACTTCCTGTTTCAGAATCAAGATTACCTGTTGGTTCATCACAAATAAGAATATCAGGGTCATTAATCAATGCTCTGACAATCGCTACCCTCTGCTGCTCTCCGCCGGAAAGTTGAGAAGGGTGATGCGTCATTCTTTTTTCCAAACCCAATTCTTTTAATAAATCTTTTGCCTTTTGCCTGGCAATAGAAGCTTTTACTCCTAAAACCAAAGCAGGCAAAATTACATTTTCTAAAGCAGTAAACTCCGGCAAAAGATAGTAAAACTGAAATACAAAACCAATTTTTTTAGCCCGCAAACGCGCTCTTGCAGCATCCCTCAACTTATAAATATCACATCCATCAATAAATATATTGCCCGAAGATGGGGTATCTAAACCGCCGAATGTGTGCAATAATGTCGATTTACCAGCGCCTGAAGAACCAATAACAGCAACAATTTCATGTTTTTCAATTTCTAAATTTATAGTTTTGAGCACATGCAGTTTGTCAGGCTGCATCAGATAATACTTCTCTATATTACAAGCTCTAAGCATTATTCATACCTTAACGCGCTCACAGGATTAAGCTTTGCTGCCTGATAAGCAGGATAAATTGTAGCAATCAAACTTATACAAAAAGCAGCTAAGACAATTAGTAAAACATCACAAGTTTCAAGTCTTATCGGCAATTTATCTATATAATAAATATCCTGCGGCAAATTTACAAACTGATAAGTTTTTAACAAATAAGAAATAAATATTCCAAACAATACGCCTAAGGTTATCCCTAATGAAGAAATCGCCAGGCCAACTATAGTAAAAATGCGGCGAATTCCCGCATTGCTTACGCCAATAGTTTTTAATATACCAATATCCCTGGTTTTTTCCATAACTAGCATAATTAAACTGCTGGCAATATTTAAACACGCGACCATAACAATTAATGTCAAAATAATAAACATTGCTGTTTTTTCAAGTTTTAAAGCATTAAATAAATTTTTATTTAAATCCATCCAGGTTCTGGTAAAATATGGAAATCCCAATTTCTGCTGAATTTTATTTTTTATTTTATTCGCGTTATAAACATCTTTTATTTTTACGCTAATTCCATTTACTATACTGGGATCATCACTAAACTCCTTTGCGCTCCCTATGGAAACAAAAACAATCCCTGAGTCATAATCATACATTCCAGAGCTAAAAATCCCCGCGATTTTAAAAATATTATCAGAAAACTTATTCAAAGAAACAACATTCACTTTATCGCCAATTTTTAAAAACATCTGCCTTGCCAATTCTTTACCAACAACAATATTATTCTCTGATAGATCCAAACTGCCTTTTTTAAGATAATCCTGTATCCCTGTGACATTAACTTCCAATTCAGGCAAAATACCTCTCATAACCACCGGGAACCGGCTGTTTTCATCCATAATTAAAGCCTGAGTATTAATAAACGGAGCACTGGCAGAAACATCTGTTAATACATTAATTTTATCCATTATATATGCAGCATCATTTAACCCGCCGATTTTATCCACAACTATATGGCTGTTTGTACCGATAATCTTACTTTGTAATTCATAATCAAAACCAGCCATCACTCCAATAACAATAATCAGCGCAGCCACACCTGTAGCAATTCCAAGTACAGAAATCAAGCTAATCATAGAAATAAACTTCTGCTTATTCCGCGCGAAAAGATACCTAACACCTACCCACAATTCATAATATTTCACGATTTAATTACCTACAATTTTAAATTTAACCTCTTTTATAGCGTAGAGGATTATTTTTCGCAAACCTGTTGCATTTTGTATTTACCATATAATTGCGGCATTGCTCTTCTTATTACCAATTCCACTTCAGTTTGTCATTCCCGCAATCTTTTAGCGGGAATCTACTGCAATTTATAACATCATTAGTATAGGGCACCCTCCACACATTATTCGCAGTTCTCAGGCTTAAGCTGTGGAAAAAAAATTACATCTTTAATACACGGCTGATTAGCAAAAAGCATTACCATCCGGTCAATGCCTACACCTAAACCTCCGGCTGGAGGCATTCCATATTCAAGGGCATCCACAAAACTTTGATCCAATACCCCGCAGCCTTCATCCTTTGCCTGAGCAATAAACCTTTGCTTCTGTTCCTGAGGGTCATTAAGCTCAGAATACGCATTAGCAATTTCCATACCCCCGATAAACAGTTCAAACCTCTCACTTAAAAATGGATTATTTTTCTTCTTCTTAGCGAGAGGGCAAAGTTCTGTATAAATATCAGTAATAAACACAGGATGTGCTAACTTAACTTCAATCAAATCACTGATTAGATTAAGAATAAACGTCCTGCTTATTTTACCTTGTTTCAATTCAAGATCAATATTTTTCTTTTTTAATTTCTCTATCCAGATAGAAGCAGAATCATCAGGATTGATACCAAATTTTTCGTCCATTAACTTAGCAAACGATATTTCTTCCCATACGTTTAAATCAATTTTTTCATCCTTAAAGATTAATTCCCGGGTACCCAAAACTGTATCTGCTATATGCAAAAAAATATCACGTACAAGCTGCATCATTACCCGATAATCAGCAAAAGCTGTATAAACTTCCAACATTGTAAATTCAGGATTATGCCTGAGAGAAATGCCCTCATTACGAAAAGAACGGTTTATTTCATAAACTTTTTCTAAGCCGCCCACTAATAATTTTTTTAAATATAGTTCAGGAGCTATGCGCAAAAATAAATCAAGATTTAAAGCATCTAAATGCGTTGCAAAAGGTTTGCCTGCCGCTCCTCCGGCAAGAGGATGCAGCATAGGAGTTTCAACCTCAAGGTACCCTTTTACGTCTAAAAAATTTCTGATACTCTTTGTTATCTTACTACGCAGGATAAAAACATCCCGAACATTGTCATTAACAATTAAATCTAAATACCGTTTCCTATACCTTGTCTCAACATCCTTTAACCCATGCCACTTCTCAGGCATTGGCCTTAAACTTTTTGATAACAACTCAAACTCTTTCACTGCAATAGTGGGTTCCTGAGTATGGGTTAAAAAAAGACTGCCTTTAACGCCAATAATATCACCTAAGTCAAACTTTTTTAAGAAATCAAAGGTCTTCTCTCCAATAACATCTTTTTTAGCATAAAACTGCATTTTTCCGCTAATATCTTTTATATCTCCAAATACACTTTTTCCATGAAAACGCAATGCCATAATCCTGCCTGCACAACAAACACTCTGATCAGGCTCAAAATTATCTCTTAAATCCTGCACAAAATGTGTGCGCGGGAATTGCCCGCCATAACCACAAACACCTTCCGCGTTTAATTCATTTAATTTTTTTATCCGCTGGTCTCTAAATTCATCCGACATAATTTTATTCCTTAATTTAAAAATTTTTATAAAATCATTCACTAAAAAAGCAAAACATCACGCCCCCTACATTGTAACTTATTTTACTACACTTATACTCAAACGTAATTGGTTTGTAAAATTTAGGCGTTTCCCTGTGCCCTAGATTGGAACGTTCTGACCTAAGCCAAACCGCAGGCGC
>QNCH01000097.1 GCA_003645745.1 Candidatus Omnitrophota bacterium | reverse complement strand
TTATATTTAAACTACTTATTATTTTCGTTCCCCTACCACCCCAAATCCCCGCGCAGTCTGTTTTCCGATTCCCAGATAATCAGGAATATAAAAATTAGTTTTAAAGGTTCCGGTAAAACAGATCATTTTTATATTTTTAAAATTTCTCAATACTGATTTTAAATTTGCCTCTACACAAATATTCTCAAAATCCGGGATAAAATAATCAAACCCTTTGGAAAGTGATTTCAAGTTTCCTTTTAAGAGAGCTTCTAAAAATGTTCTCTGCTCTTTCCATAATAATGACTTAAATCTTTCATAATTTTCCTGATTAAGCGCCATCCAAGGAGAAAGAAATTGATATAATCTTGGTTCTTCTGTCTGCCCAAAATCAACTTCATTTAAAACTACTGATTTTTCATTAATAATCATTTCCCTGCCATTGATCTTAAGTCTATCAAGCTCAAAAAACACCTTTTTTAATATTTCAATTCCCTGTCCAATCGCCAGAATAATCGGAACCTGATCAATCAGTTTAAACTGAATTACCGGATAAGCATAGCGAAATTTATTATTAGAAAGATGATTGTGAATTAACGTAAATTTAGAATATTTATCCGCCAAATACCCCCTAAATTTGGGAATATCAAACGCTTTCATTTTTATTCCTTCAAACTTGATAATTATTCGTTTAACTTTTTTCTTTACCGCACAGGATTTCATTCCAATTAAGGCCTTTTCAAGTGTTACACTCAAACGTAATAAATTTGCAATTTTATGACGTTCCACCTCACGCTGCATCTTGAAACGTTCTTCATTCGCCAAACCGAGCTGCGGTTTGGCTTAAGTCAGATCGTTCCAATCTAGGGCATATGAAAGCGCCTAAATTTTACAAACCTATTACGTTTGAGTATATACTATTTTTTGATATATTTTTAAACGCAGATTGACAGGGGGTACCCCTTACCCCTCAAACCTGTCTATTGCCAGACATCTTCTTACTGTTCTTCGGAACTCTTCATTATTTCCTGTCTGAATTCTTCCATCTTAGGCATTAATGTTCTCATTTGCTTTTGACTAATTTGCATAGATTTTTGCATTAACTCTGGCTGTTTTTCTATAAATTTTTTCCCTATAGATGTTTTATAAAATGCAATAATACCTTCTAATTCTTCTTTAGTGAAAGTTTCGGCATAAAGTTCTGTATAATCTTCTTTTAAATTTTCCCAACTCATTTCCTCAGCAATAACATCCATTATTTTTCCCTGTAAAGATGCGTCTTTTTCCGATTCCATATCTGAATTACTTAGATCTCCTAATTGCTCCATTTGCATTTGTCTAACCATATCGAAAGATTTTTCGATGTTTTCCTTAACCTTCGTTAAAGTCAATAAATCTTCAGCTAACTTTCTGCGTACATTTTCTTGCGCATTCACCGATGTTATAAACATAGCTAAGCTAATAACAATTAAAACAAATACTTTTTTCATCTTTCCCTCCTTTTTTACAATAAATCCAACATTCAAACCCAGACAAAGTAAAAACGCAACAGTTCAGATTGCGTGAACATCTATATACTCAAACGTAATAAATTTGCAATTTTATAACGTCCCCCTCACGCTGCATCTTGAAACGTTCTTCTATCGCTAAGCCTCAACGCAGCAAGCTGCGGTTTGGGATAGGTCAGAACGTTCCAATATAGGGCACAGGGAAACGCCTAAATTTTACAAACCAATTGCGTTTGAGTATAAAACAATATTTTATATTGTTCTCATCATTATCCCACATTAAAAAATTATTTACAATAGTTGAACTTCCCCGCTTCATTCAGAAGCGGTGAAAAAATCACCGTTTTTCGCTCGTTTCTCTTTATGTCTCGTCTCAAAAAAAACGCGAAAGAAGAATAATGGGATATTATTTCACCGCTTCTCACCGATTACATTTTTGATAATTTTTAAATTGCACATTTGATGAATTCAGGATAGAATAAGAGCTTATGAAATTTATTGCTGATTTTCATATCCATTCGCATTATTCAATCGCAACAAGTAAAATTCTTGTACCTGAATATTTAGACTATTGGGCGCAGATTAAAGGGATAAAGGTTGTTGGCACAGGTGACTTTACCCATCCAGGATGGACACAGGAATTAAAAGAAAAATTAGAGCCAGCAGAACCTGGCCTTTTTAAACTAAAAAATAAAATCAGAAAAACCATGCCTCTACAAGTTCCTGCTTCTTGCGAAAATGAACCAAGATTTTTGCTCACATCTGAAATCAGCAGCATTTATAAAAAATATAATAAAGTACGCAAAGTACACAATGTTATTTTAGCCCCTGACTTTGAAACCGTAGAAAAAATTCAACAGAAACTTTCCCTTCGCGGTAATATCACTTCTGACGGCCGGCCGATTTTAGGTCTTGATTCTAAAAATCTTTTAGAAATAGCATTAGAAGCGTCTGAACAGATATTTTTTATTCCTGCCCATATCTGGACACCATGGTTCTCTGTTTTGGGAGATAAATCAGGATTTAACACAATACAGGAATGTTACCAGGATTTAACAAAATATATTTTTGCTGTAGAAACAGGGCTTTCAACAGACGCGCCAATGCATTGGATGTGCAGTTTTTTAGACAAATATACGCTTATTTCTAATTCTGACGCGCATTCCCCTGAAAAATTAGGCAGAAACGCGAATCTTTTTGATACTGAACTTTCTTATACAGCAATCATTAATGCGATGAAAAATCCTGTAAGCAAAAAATTTCTGGGCACAATAGACCTTTTCCCCCAGGAAGGCAAATACCATTATGACGGACATAGAAAATGCAAGGTGTGCTTAGACCCTTTACAAACATTAAAAAATCATGGGCTATGCCCTGTGTGCGGCAAAAAAGTTACTGTTGGAGTAATGAACAGGGTAATGCAATTGTCTGACAGACAAGATTTATCTCAAAGGAAAAACCGCCTGCCCTTTCATTCTATTATCCCTTTAAAAGAAATTTTATCTGAAATTGCCTGCACAGGAGTAAATTCAAAAAAAGTCTGCGCATTATATGATCCTATAATTGCCAAAAACGGCCCTGAACTTGAAATTCTTCTAAATACTCCGCTTGAAAAAATAAAACAAAACTGCGGTGAACTAATCGCTGAAGCAATCAAAAGAGTGCGGGGGAAAAAAGTTTACATTCAGGAAGGATTTGACGGAGAATATGGCAAAATAAAAGTTTTTAAGCCAGAGGATGTAAAATATTTCAATCAGCAATCTCTTTTTACAGATATTACGAATAAAAAACAATCTGTTGCGCCAACAAGAAATCTGATTAATTTCGATCTATCTCAATATCAGGCATTAAGGGAAAATTTATCTAATCTTGCAGAAGATGCGTCACAGGCAAAATTACCTAAAACGCTCAATCAAGAGCAGCAAAAAGCAGTAAATCATTTTAACTTTCCCGCGCTAATCATTGCCGGCCCTGGAACAGGAAAAACCAGAGTTATTACACACAGAATATTATATTTAATTAAACAAAAAAACATATTGCCTGAAAACATTTTAACCATAACTTTTACCAATAAAGCAGCTAATGAAATAACACAACGCATCAAAGATAAAACAATTTCAGATAAGCTTAATATCTACACATTTCACAGTTTTGGCTTTTCTATTTTAAAAGAATATATAGAAAAAACAGGTAGAAAAAATAATTTTTCTATTATTGACTCATCTGATAAACAAATTTTGCTTAAACATAAACTTGAAATTCCAGAAAAAAAAGCTAAGCAAATTTCCCAGTCCATTACTGCGATTAAACAAAATTTGGACACAGCAAATGAAATTACAGACAAAAACTTAAGCAAAATTTTTATTGCTTATGAGGATACACTCAAAAGCCAAAATTTATTTGATCTTGAAGATTTAATTTACCAAACAGTAATGCTTTTTAAAAATTATCCTGAAACATTAAACTCATATAGAAAAAAATATCTCTATATAATGATTGATGAATATCAGGACATAAATTTTAGCCAGTATCAACTAATCAAATATTTAATGCCTGATAAAAATTCAAATCTGTTCGCAATTGGAGACCCTGACCAGGCGATTTATGGGTTCCGCGGAGCAGATGCAAAATTTATTAAACAATTCAGTAATGACTATTCTAAAAAACTAAGTATCTATAAAATGGGAAAAAGTTACCGCTGCTCTGACTATATTCTAAAAGCAGCAGGAAAAATAATTAAAGATAAACAAGAAAATTTTAATTTTATACAAGGATTAAAACAAGGGATTAAAACTAAAATCACAGAAAATACTTCAGATAAAAGTGAAGCAGAATTTATTGCCCGAACCATAGAAGAAATGATTGGAGGCTTGAGATTTTTTTCCTTAGACAGTAATGTCAGCACAGGAGAACAGAAGGCCGAAATAAACAGCTTATCTGATTTTGCGGTACTTTGTAGAATAAAAGCTCAATTACCTGTAATAGAAAAAGCTTTTAATGACCATAGTATTCCCTTTCAAACAATCACAGAAGATGTTTTTTTTAAGCAAGAGCCAATAAAAACAATTATTGCGCTGCTAAGACTTTATTATAATCCAGCTAATAATTTTTTAGAAGATATACTGCTGCGTAAAGAAAATATTTCAAAAGAAAAAATTATACACCTTAAACAAGATCTTGTGTCTGAAAAATCAATTAAGAATACGCTTGTAAAAATTATCGCAATTTATTTTAAGGACAATAAAACTTTAAACCAAAACCTGATCAAAAAATTACTTGGGCTATCAGATAATTTTGGCAATAATTTATCAGAATTCTTAAAATTTACCGCGCTCAGCTCAGGCTTAGACATATATCAGCCTAAACTTGAGAATGTAAGTTTAATGACCTTGCATTCTGCAAAAGGCTTAGAATTTAAATGTGTGTTTATTATTGGGTGTGAAGATGGACTTTTGCCTTACTCTTTATTTGAAAACCAAAAATCTAATCCTGCAGAGGAAAAACGGCTTCTTTATGTAGGAATGACCAGGGCAAAACAATTTTTATTTCTTTCTTACGCAAAAAATAGATTTATTTTTAACAGAAATTACCTATTACCAAAAAGCCCTTTTCTTGCAGCCATAGAAAAAAACTTAATAGAATTAACAAAACTTAAACAGAAAAAAACGAACAAAAAAGAAGTTCAACCAACTTTTTTTTAAAAAAAACTTCAGATAATTATACTCAAACGCAATTGGTTTGTAAAATTTAGGTGTTTCCTTGTGCCCTAGATTGGAACGTTCTATTCTAAGTTAAACCGCAGACGCAGCTTGCTGCATTGAGGTTTGGCGATAGAAAAACATTTCAAGATGCGGTCACGAGCGAATGATTAGACAACTCATACAGACTAAAAAATTCTATAAAAATACTATTCCCAATTTTAAAGGCCTGATATTCTATTGATTATACGCCTCAATTGGTTACGATGCGTATCATTTAAATCTACAAATTCAACACCTAATCTATAACGTTCCTGATAAGGAACACGCTCAACCCATGAGACCTTGCCCAATGCTTTAAAAGGAAGATCATCTTTTGCGGTAAATAAAGTAAGATTAACTTTGGAATTTACAGGATAAAAATAAAATAATGAGATGCGCACCCCGCCTTCACTTATATTCAAAGAAAGAGAATTGTGCACAGACTGATGTGTTAGCGGTAATTGTTTAACTTCAATTGGGAAATCTGAATGAATCCTGACAAATTTTCTGCGGTCTGACATAAAATCCTTTATTTTCATAATCCATCTCCATATAGAAATATATTATCTAAAAATTGTAACAAACAGGCCACAACCTACCCTTACAAAATTGTCCTCTTTGCCTCCACCACCTCCTCTCCATATTCAGTAAAAAATTACAGCCCCTTATTCGGAATGAAGCAAGCCTTTAATCAGCTTTCCCTTCCAGTAAATCAAGTGTTTTATCTACATTATCAAAAATACGCATCAAAATCCGGCAAATTTCCGCAATAGATAAAAAAATAAAAAAATAAAAAAAACCGCCTAATAAAAATACCAAACTAACCATACGAGGAGTATCCGCGCCACCGCCGCCAAAAAGCACAATCACAGATACAATAAGAAAAAAAATCGCTGAAATTACTGCTAAACCCTTAAAAATTACTCCTGCAGCCCGCAAAAATTTAAATTCATCTTCCATTATTTATCCCCTTTTGCGATTAAATTAGATTCCCTGCAAGCAGGACAATGCCCGCTAAAAAATTGCGGGTGTCTGTCCTGCTATGCAGGGAATGACAAAAATCTTTTTTTTATATCCTCAAACGTAATAGGTTTGAGGATAAATAAATTAAAAGAGACCACCAGTCAACGTTAATTTATAATTTGAAATGAATGATTAAATTTCTTAATTTTAATTGAAAATTAAACCATTTTAA
>QNCH01000096.1 GCA_003645745.1 Candidatus Omnitrophota bacterium | reverse complement strand
TAAACTTTTAAAAAACCGTCAAACAATAAAACTATACCGCGGGCAACAAAGCTATATTCTTTCGCGGAAACTTCTACATTATTTGTAAGATATCTCGCTGAGCGCATTTGACAAGCCACAGTCCTTTGCCAAATTAATACATACAATTTATACTGTCCCTCATCTAAATAATCTTTGACTTGTTCAGGAGTATTTAAAACTGAAGTCGGCCTGATTGCTTCATGCGCTTGCTGAGCAGATGCCCTTGATTTATAAAAAATCGGTTTATCTGGCAAATAATTAGCACCATAATTATCTGCAATAAATTTCCTGATATTTTCTACTGCAGTTTCTGCAATTTTTACAGAGTCAGTACGCATATAAGTAATTAATCCTATTTGCCCTTTTTCCCCCAATTCTATGCCCTCATAAAGCTGCTGCGCAAGCAGCATTGTTTTTCTGGCGCTAAAATGTAATCTGCTAAAAGCTGACTGCTGCAGAGTACTGGTAATAAATGGAGGATAAGCATTACGTTTTTTCTCTGCCTTTTTTACTGCAGCAACAAAATATCGCGCATTTTTAAGCTCTAAAACAATATTATCCATTTGTTGAGCATTTTTTATTTCTAATTTTTTATTTTTATGCTTTACCAGCTCAGCATCAAAGGCTAAAGAATTTTTTTGTTCTCTTTTAAGTTTCGCGATCAGCTTCCAATATTCTTCAGGATTAAAAACCTGAATTTCTCTGTCTCTTTGAGCAATAAGCTTTAAAGCAACAGATTGTACTCTGCCAGCGCTTAATCCTTTAGCCAATTTTTTCCAGAGCAAAGGGCTTAAAAGATAGCCCACGACTCTGTCTAAAATTCTACGCGCCTGTTGCGCGTTGACTTTATTTAAATCAAGAGGCTGGGTATTCGCAAATGCCTTACGAATTGCCTGGGGAGTAATTTCATGAAACACAACACGTAAAAATTCTTTATCACCACCCTGCTTTAAGCGCTCTCTTAAATGCCAGCTTATTGCTTCTCCCTCCCGGTCACAATCTGTAGCTAAATAAACTACACTTGACGCTGCCATTTGTTTTTTAAGCTGATTTAATAGTTTGCTTTTACCTTTTATCACGATATAAGAAGGAGTAAAATTATTATCTACATCAACGCCTATTTTACTGCGCGGTAAATCTATAAGATGTCCCATAGAAGAACTCACCGTAAAGTGTTTGCCCAAAAATCTTCCTATTGTTTTTGCCTTTGTAGGAGATTCTACAATTACTAATTTTTTCATTATTTGACGAACAGCCATTCAGCCCTTTCTGTAAAAAAAATTCAGAGTTCAAATTGAAAACAGAAAAATGCGCTGCAATTTGAAATTAAAAATTTAAGTAATCGGTGAATGAAGAGGGGATTCATTCACCGATTACAAATTTAACGGTGCTAAATACTTACAATCAACGCTTTTCTGCCGTCGACAAGACAAGCCTGTTCTGTAAATTTTTTAAACTTGCCGCAATCATTATCTACAGATTTAACAATTGCTTTTTGCTTTTCTAAAACTTTATCCGCAAGCAAACCACATTTTTTGTGATTATATTTAATAATTAAAAGATTCAAATTGTCTTTCAAAGCAATCTTTTCCTCAGTTAAACAGAGCAAGGGTATTTTTTCCTCCCCAATATTCACGATCTGTGTGTCTTCTTGCACCTGTTCTTTACTAATTGGCCTTATTTCAGATAAATACTCCACGCAAACAGCATACACAGAATTATGAATCTCAAAAGGCTGTAGCTCAATTTTAATCAGTGCGACAGGAATTTCAAGTTTAAAAATACTGCCATGCCCCGCAACTGAACTAAAACTAAGTTTGCCGCCTAAGCGTTCTATTTTTGCCTTAACCACATCCATTCCTATGCCTCTGCCGCAAGTTGAAGTAACTTCTTTCACAGAACTAAATCCAGGCAATGTAATTAATTGTAACACAGCATCTTCAGACAAATTTAAAGCATCTTTGTCATCTAAAATTTTCTTTTCCACAGCTATTTGGCGTAATAACTCTACATCCATCCCCCTGCCGTCATCTGAAACCTCAATCACAACAGACATTCCTTTTTTTACAGCCTTAAGGAGAATATTACCAGGAATATGTTTTCCCAAATCTTTACGCTGCAAAGACGTTTCTATGCCATGATCAATGCTATTGCATAAAATATGCACCAGCGGAGCAGTAATCTCATCTAAAATTATACGGTCTAATTCAATATCCATACAATTAATTGATAATTTTACCTGCTTGCCCTGCTTCCTTGCTAAATTTTTCACTAAACGCGCGAAACTGCCAAAAATCTGGGAAAGAGGAATAATCCGAATACGCGTTACCTCCACCTGCATCTCAGCAATTAAATTATCAATATGCTTTAATGCCGCATTTAAAGGCTCTATATGGCAGCACAAAGCATCAGTCATTAACCTGTCTTTAGCAATCGTTAACCTGCTCATTAAATCCATTAATCTATCTAATTTTTTCGCGCTTACCCGCACACTCTGTATTTTTTTTCGCGCCATTTGCTGAACAAAATCATTTCCGTTTTCAACAGAATTATCTTTTTTTACCATAGGGATTTCTCCTGGGAAAGCAGACAAATTATCAATATGTTTTATTTCTATTTTTTCAAGCTCTAACATTTTTTCTAATTCAGCTAAAACATATTGCTCAGTAAAACTAGTTAAAAATAAAACTGAAAACATTTCGCCAAACAAATTCATCTCTAATGACTCAATGTCCGGACAAGACTTAACGATTTCTCCAAAATTACTTAATTTGTCAAACACCATAAAAACGCGCGCAGCTTTTAACTGGCAATCTCTGGATAAATAAATATCAATTCTAAACACATCTGTTTGCTGTTGCCCGCAAACAGCAATTAAATTTTGTTTTTCTAATTCGCTAAGACAAAGCTCTGCCTGAAAAGCAAAAGTTGTAACTTTAGCAGGCATAACTCGCTCTAACGCTAAAACAACAGATTCTACATTTAAATGTAAATTATTGCCTGAGCGTACCTCCTCCAATAACATCTCTAACATATCAAGACAATTAAACAGGCAATCAATAATCTCCATAGATAGAGGCGTATTTTGCGTGATTAAACCATCTAAACAATCTTCTAGCTTATGCAATAATTTAGCTAAGGTTGTAATATCCATACTAGCAGCCATTGCTTTTAAAGAATGCATACTCCTGAATATTTTATATAAAATTTCACGCTGCTCAGGATGCTGCTCAAGGCCTATTAAAAAACTGTTCACTAACTGCAACTGTTCCTCAGCCTCGATAATAAACAATTTTTTATAATGGATGGTTGTCATAAAGACACACTCCTCAAAGGATTAAAATAAAATATTCTCAATTTTTACTTCAAAGTCAATTCTTTTTTTTAATTGTCAATTGATAATTGTGAATATTTGTAGGTAATAGCCCCTCTTATCCAACTATACTCAAACGTAATTGGTTCGCAATTAAACAACTTAAAAAGAAAATTCCTTATATATTAAAGTAGATTCCCGCTAAAAAATTGCGGAAATCCATATATCGAGCCACCACATTACAAAGTCACAGGCTCACAACCTAACACAACTTCTTTTTGTAACCCATTGAAAAGGAAATTCCCAATATATTAAATTATTAAAGGTTCCCCGCAAGCGGGGACAGGCAGGGATGGATCTCGAACAGATTACAAATGAAAAACGCTCTGGCACAAATCTTTCATTTTTGGGTTTCTAAAACCCGATTTGCTGCTTCAATTACACGAGAAGGCTGAAATGGCTTGGTTACAAAATCCCTGGCCCCAGCCTGAATTGCTTCAACTACTAACGCGTGCTGCCCCATAGCGCTAACCATTAAAATTACCGCGTCAGGATGTCTCAGCCTGATCCGCCTAACTGCTTCAATTCCATCAATATTGTCAACTTTAGGCATAACAATATCCATAGTAACTAAACCAGGTTTTAACTGCTCATATTTTGCAATAGCTTCTTTGCCATTTTCAGCTTCGCCAAGAATAACATAACCTTCTTTGCTTAAAATATCAGCAAGCATTTTACGCATAAAAACTGCATCGTCAACTACTAATACAGTTACAGCCATATCTGTGCCTCCATTGTCTTATTTGTTGGGCTCTTTCACAGAATCTGCGAGTTAATTTCTGTTTTTTTACCCTTCAATTCGTCTTTTCCTTGTTTTAACAAAACCGTAGGGTACGGGCATGCCCGTACCATTACCAGCAAATCCAATAAATTATTAAAGGTTCAGGCATGCCTAAACCCTACAGGTTCATTTTGCTACCCACAGATTTTATTAACGAAGTAAGTATAACTTCTGTTAATATTATAAAAAAAAGCGCTTAATGTCAAGTAAAAAAAAGCCCCCGTTTATGAGCGGGGGCTTTTTTAAATTATAATACTTTAGAACTTTATGCCAATTTCTGCTAACACCTGAGTTGCTGTTTCATCATAACCTGTCTTATAATAATCACCAGGCATAAACCAGGCAAAGCTAAGCCCCATAGAAACATCTTCAGTATAAGCATATACAGCATTTAAATCTATTTCCATACCTGCATCTGTCTTAGTAGAAGTAGCTGTTGCATCAAGCTGTTTCTTAGCTAAATTATACATCCACACTTCTAACCCAACATCTAACCTGTCCACAGGCACAAGCCCTGCGGTTAAACAGATAGAATTAGTATTTGTGTTTGGATCATAAATCGTTCCATTTGACTGATCGCCATACAAAGGCAGCCAGCCCTTATAATCACCGGTACAAACACCGGTTTTGCAGCCTTTATCACCTGAACGGTAAATATATTTTACACCGACATTTGGTGAATATTCAGCATCAACCGCATAATTTACACCAAGATCCAATGCGTACGCGTTTAAGTCTCTTGTTGTTGTTGCGGTTTTTTCATAATCGCCGCTTTGCAAAGCTATGCCTAATTTTGTAGTTAAACCTTCCGCAGGCTCCATTGTTAAAGATGTAGCAAGAGTATATACATCAAGACCCTGAGTAGAACTTTCGCTTGGCCCTGTAAGCCCCTGAATCTTCGTGCCCTTTTCATTTGTATACTCACCTGGGCTGCTGTAATGCATATTCACCAAATAAGTATCTAAAACCGCGTTATACTCTTCCATTGTATAAATACCATCAATGAAATACAAATCAACATCATCTGTACTGCCCTGAATTTGATCGCTAATCTTAGCTGTGCCAATAATCAATTTCAATGGATCATAGTCTAAGATACCATGAATAGTATCAAAAGTCGTGGCCTCTGAATAATCAGAAGCAATTAAACTGTTAGTTAATGAGCCGTCACCAATCACTAACGCGTCAGCAATAGATAATCCCATACGCCCGACATTTAATGTTAATGGAGAATAAAGCATTTCTTTCATTGACACATAACATGGAACACAGGAAAAAGTATTGCCTGCTTCTCCATCCGTAGGTGAACCCCAATCTCTTTCTGCAAACATTCCAACTACAGCAGTAACATTATCAGTTAAGTCCGCGGTAAACTTAACCTTTGCGTAATTAGAATACCAATCGCGGGCATCTGTATCTTGAAACCCTACAACTTCATAATTATCCCGGATAAAAGCTTTAAAACCTAACGCCCCATCCACTTTAATATTCTGCACTTCAGCAAAAGCAGGCACAGCAAGCAGTACAGCTATGCTTAAAGCACAAACACCTGTTAATAATTTTTTCATTTCTTCCTCCTTAAAAAATTAACTACTAAATTACATCTTCCATTTATACTACAAATCAGGACAATAAAAACTAATTTTTTTTTATCGTTGCCTGAGTTATTGTTCTTTACCTTATTAAGATCATCATATTTAAATAATCTCCAGCTTTTCCTCTTATCCCCCCCCCTTCGCCAGATTGAAATTATTTATGATGATATAAACAGCATCTTATTATTTGCAAAAATCACTACCTTCAAATTTTTATAAACATCTGTCCTGATTTTACAACTATTGTTTAGATTGTGTCAAGACTATTTTTTTATTTTTTAACGTACAATAAAGCGTGTTTTTATTTCTTTTGCATGAAAAAATTCTTTAGTAAATTTTTCTGCCAGTTCCCGGTCATAAGGCATACAGGAAAAAATGTTTATATAAGCTGTACCCCAGAGATCAGAAAAATGCCCGGTAATAGAACTGGTCTCAATCAATTGAACAAGTGAATAACCTTTAGTATAAGGATTTTCTTCTCCAAAATACGGCAGCAGCGTACTCCCGAATTTTTTCATTTTAATCAGCTTACAAAGCTCATCCACATACTCCTGCAATTTCTCTTTAGAAGTAATAACCGCCAACTCACAAGCAAACAAATCCATAATTAATTCATATCCATAAATATTTTGCTCTTTCATTCTACGATACTCCTTACATAATTAGGCAGCGCAAAAGAAGCAAAGTGTATTTCCGGATTATAATACAGGGTTTTT
>QNCH01000095.1 GCA_003645745.1 Candidatus Omnitrophota bacterium | reverse complement strand
TTTTTTATACTCAAACGTAATTGGTTTGTAAATTTTTAAATTCCTATTCGTTTCATTATAAAATTTTATATCGGACAAACCGCGACCTGTCCCATCTTTTTCATTCACAAATTATTTTAAAGAGGTAACTTTCCAATTACCAGCGTAATCAACTCCCGGGGAAAACCCCTTCTCGCTAAGTAAGCAAACAGCTTAATTTTCAGCTTTACCTGTGAATCTGTTAATTGTAATTTTTTTAACCTTTGCAGTGCAGCTTTCTCTGCTCTCTGATATTCCTGCTCAGTATCTATTTTAGAGACTAAATCATTAATAATCTGCGGAGCAACACCTTTTTGTCTTAATTCATACACCAATAATTTTTTGCCGCAAGGCTTTGAATTTAATCTGCTGGAAATCCAAGTTTTGGCAAATTTAAAATCATCAATATAACCTAAATCTGTTAAAAAATCCACTACATTATTTATCTCTATAAATTTAAAACCTTTTTTTTTAAGCCGCAGCGTTAATTCCTGTTTACTGCGTATACGGAATTTTAATAATAGAAATGCGTATTTTTTTGCTTTTTCAAATTCAGTTTGCACTTTTAAGGATAAAATAACCACGATTTGACTTAACTAACACATTACCCATTGCTCTATTAACAGATTCTATATAATCATTTATATTTCTAATCACAGTACTTTCTATCTGGCTGATTATATCGCCACTAACAATACCCGCCTCTTGCGCCGGACTGCCTGAAGCGACTTTTGTTACAATAACACCTGAAGTTTTTGTTATTCCATAACGCTGCGCGATTAAATTACTAATTTCAAATACTGTCATTCCACGCCACTTCTGCTCCACACTCAGCAAAGGCTCTACAGGTTTTGACTGAGGCTGCTTGATCTCAGGGCTTTCAGTCATTTTGCCTATTTTAACCTTAAGATTGCGCAAAATATTATTTCTGCTCACTTTAACATTAATCTTATCTCCTACATCGCTATTTTGTACTTTATGTACAAATCCAATAGTATTGAGTACTTTCTGATTATTAAATTTAACAATAATATCCTGTTCCTTGAAACCAGCCTTTTGCGCTGGGCTATCAGGCGCAATTTTTACTACTAACACCCCGCGGGCTTTTTTTAAGCCAAAATAATTTGCCAGAGCAGGGTTTAAATCCTGTACCCCGATACCAAGCCAGCCATAAAGAATCTTCTCTCCTTTAGTTAACTTCTCCAGAACTGATTTTGCCGCGTCAATTGGAATCGCAAAGCCAATACCATCTGAACCTCCGCTTGTGCTGAATATTGCAACATTAATCCCAATAATTTCACCCTTAATATTCAGCAATGGCCCCCCTGAATTACCAGGGTTAATTGCCGCATCAGTCTGAATAAGACCGCTATAATCACGATTCCTCTTTACACTATTAGGAAGTTTACGCTGCAGGGCGCTAACTATACCAAAAGTAACTGTAGGTTTTGGGCTTGCTACCGCGAAACCAAAAGGATTACCTACAGCAATTACCCATTGCCCTGTTTTCAAGTTACCGGAACTGCCTAATTCCACATAAGGCAAATTTTCAGCCTCTATTTTTATTACGGCTAAATCCAAACGATAATCTGAACCTTTTATCTTTGCTCTAAAGCTTCGGCCATCAGGCAAAGTTACAGTAATTTTTTCCGCGCCGCTAATTACATGCTCATTAGTAAGAATATAACCATCAGAATTAATAATTACCCCGGAACCTAAGCCTACGCGTTTATAAAGCCTTTGAGGAGTATGTTCATAAAAAAAATCCTGTAAAAACTGGTCAAAAAAATCATCGCCAAATGAACGCGCATAATGATTTATTTTTGCTGTCCTCGCAGTACTGATACTTACAACAGCCTGTCCTGCTTTTTCAGCAACATTAGAAACTACGTTTTCAACCTGCAGCATCATCGCTAATGCATTAGAATCAGAATCTCCCGCATACAAAAGCTGTGTAAAAAACAAATAAACCATTGCGGCCCAAAAAACTGATAAAAAAATATTTTTTTTTATCCCAAACAAAACATTTTCCTTCCTATACTTACTCAAATATTAAATTGTTTCTAAATATCAAGCTATAGCTGCTTTTATTTTTTTCTCAAGTTCTTCTTTAATCTTTGAATTCTCTCTTAAAAATAACTTTGCTTTTTCCCTGCCCTGTCCCAATTTTTCAGGGCCATAAGTAAACCATGATCCTGATTTTAAAATCAAGCCTTGTTTAATGCCAAGATCAAGAAGATTAGACTCCTGCGATATACCCTGAGAATACATAATATCAAATTCTGCCTGTTTAAACGGCGGAGCAACCTTATTTTTTACTACTTTAACCCTTACTCTGCTGCCAATAATCTCATCCTGGCTTTTTAAAGTCTCAATACGCCGTATATCAAGCCGTACAGAAGAATAAAATTTTAATGCCCTGCCGCCAGTTGTAGTCTCAGGGTTACCAAACATTACTCCAATTTTCATTCTAATCTGATTAATAAAAAGAACGCATGTTTTAGATTTTGCAATTGCTCCGGTTAACTTACGCAATGCCTGAGACATCAACCTTGCATGCAGCCCCATATGAGAATCGCCCATATCTCCATCTATTTCTGCCTTAGGAGTTAACGCTGCCACAGAGTCAATTATAATCAGATCAACCGCATTACTCCTGACTAAAGTTTCAGCAATTTCTAAAGCCTGCTCGCCTGTATCAGGCTGAGAGATTAAAAGATCATCTAAATTAAGCCCCATTTTTTTTGCATATGTAGGGTCAAAAGCATGCTCTGCGTCTATAAAAGCTGCCACACCACCTGCTTTTTGAGCCTGCACTGCTGTACTCAAACTTAAAGTAGTTTTACCACTGGCCTCAGGCCCAAAAATTTCAATAACCCTGCCGCGCGGAAGCCCGCCGATTCCTAAAGCAATATCTAAAGATAACGCCCCAGTGGAAATAACCTCAACATCTAATTTTGAACTATCTCCAAGTCGCATTATTGCTCCTTTGCCAAACTGCCTTTCTATTTGCGTTAAAGCCAGGCCTAATGCTTTCATTTTTTCATTCTGCACAACCGTGTCCTGCTTCACTACTTTTTGTTCCATAACTGAGACCTCCTAATAGACTTGTTGCGGAATTAAACCCCTTGATAAGGATATCTGCCAACAATTAATGTTTTACAATATGGGCAATGCCCATCAACTAAATAATTTTCTATTTCCCCATATTGTTTTCTCTTTATTAGCATTCTCTTGCAATTATGGCAATAAGTATGCTTTTCTGGATTGTCCTGTATCCCGCCTATATATACATAATAAATGCCTTCTTTTTTACCCATAGAATATAAATTTCTAAGTATCCCTATTGAAGTGGCCCCAACATCCTTAAATTTCCCAGACGGAAAAAACTTTGTCAAATGCCAGGGAGTATCTTTACCCAGTTCAGCGAAAATCCAGGAAGCGATTTCCCTTGATTCTGCTTCATTAGAATTATACCCCTCAATTATATTAGTCACAACTTCCACATGCATCGCAAATTTTCTTTTTGCTTCACTAACATTACTAAAAATAATATTAACATCCGAAACATCAGCTATCCTCGAATAACTTTCCACAAACGCGCCCTTAACATCAGCACAAAAACCATCAATAACCTCGCCGATAACTCCTAACGCGGCAGGAGACATTCCAGCGTTAGTTACATAACAAGTAGAAAGGCCTGCTTGCTTTGCTAATTTAAATACATCCAGCACAAATTCAAACCACATTGTTGGTTCATTATAAGTAAAAGCAATACCCATACAGTTATTCTCTTTAGCTTTTTTTACAACCATCTCAGGTGTCATATACGTTGTTTTAAACAAACTCCGTTTTACATCAGCATGAGATAAATCTGAATTATTACATCCACCACACCTGAAATTACAGCCTAACCCTCCTACCGAAAGCCATAAACTACCAGGAAAAAAATGATACATTGGTTTATTTTCAATTGCACAAATACTCATTACTGCCACACGGCCGTAAGTAAGAGTATATAATGTTCCATTCTGGTTTAATCTTGTCCCGCAATAGCCTAAGCAACCTTCTTTAATATCACACTTACGTATACATAGATTACACCTGACATTATCACGTAATGTCTTTTCCCAGAATAACGCTTCCTTCATCATTTTACTTCTCTACCCCCTGGCTGTTAAAAACATCAACAATTTCCTCTACACTGGTAGCATCTTCAGGATTTTTATCTGTACGTAAAAATCCTACAGTACGCGGAAATCTAAGCGCAAAACCAATACTGCCATTTTCCCGCTTACCGCAAGTATGCACGGGGCTTCTCGTTACTTCATCTGCCATAACTTCAACCACAAATTTTGGCTGAATCCAGACATCAGGCTTAAGCAAAGAATCCACACATTCAGGCTTTACATTTACTTTAAACTTATCCAGCATCTCTTTCATTTTTACCATTTCATTTTCACTTAAGCCTGTGCCAATTTTCGCAATCGTTTGAAAAGAATCATTTTTTTGATTATATACGCACGCTAAAAGGGCACCCATACCAAGTACTGCCCTTTGCCCTTTACCAAAGTTATAACCCACAATAACACAATCAATAGTATCTGCCAATTTACCTTCAATAGAACGCTTAAGTTTAATCCAATTAAAATTTCTACCTCCAGCGCGATATATGCCGTTAAGCCGTTTTGCGACAATCCCTTCTCTGCCATTACCTACTGCTCTATCAAAAACAGCCTGCAACTGAGTTGTAGTCTTTACTTTCTCAAACAAAGACTTCTGGAACACACTACCGTCATTAATTACTTCTTCCATAATTTGCCGCCGCTTGTGATACGGTTGTACTGTGATATCACCATAACCGCTTGTATACAAAATGTCAAAAACAAACATTTTTAAAGGGAACTTTGTTTGCATATGTTTAATATCATACTTCCTTTTTCTCTGGACAGTAACTTGAAAAGGCAAATCACTATTTGTCACAGGATCATAAGAAATTGCCTCCCCCTCGAAAATGGCCTGTTTTTCATTTATCTGCGTTAAAGCAGCCTGTTTAATTTCAGGAAACATCTCAGTCATATCCTCTAAATTACGCGAATATATTTTTATCTGATCTGCGTCTTTATGCACCTGACAACGGAACCCATCATATTTCTCCTCTACCGCGCACTCACCTATCTTTTCAATTATTGCAGCAGCGTTAGGCAGCCGCGAAGCCAAAGCCATACGAATAGGACAGCCGACAATAAGGCTAAACTTTGCAATACTTTCTATGCCATCGGTAAATAGAACTTTAGCAACAATACCAAGATCTGAACAAAGATTATAAGCGCGTTCCAATTGCTTACGCAAAGATTTATTTCCTGTATATGCTAAAGATAAACTATCTAAAACAGTAGGGCTGCCAATTCCTAAACGCATCTTTTTTAGAATTATCCTGACAATATACTTAGCTTCTAAAGCTCCAGTTTTATGTAGAAGCTCTGATAGCAACCATAATTTTTTATTTACACAACCTTTACCTGAAATACAGGCTAAATCATACAACTGTTGATAGACAGCACTTATCGTTAAACTATTTTCCTGTTTTACACAAACTTTTTCAGCAACCAGTCCATAATCACCTGTATCGTAAAATATTCGCGTAATTACTTCATCCAAACGTCCGGAAGCTTGCGCAATTGCTTTATTGATTAATTTTTCACTTATACCAAATTCTATATTTCTAAAAGCAGGCGAAAGTTGTCCCTGGGAAAAATACACTATTTTATCAAGAGCCTCTAATTGGCCAGACCTTATCGTTTTTTTTAAAAAACTTGAAATAATCTCTATCATTTCAAGCCGCTTTGTAGTTACTGATAATTCTTCAAAACATTCGGTTAATACACAAAATTTCATCTATTTTTTTCCATTTTCAATCAATAATCTGTAATTTGTAATCTGAAATTCACTTATACTCAAACAGAATAGGTTTGTAAAATTTAGGCGTTTCCCTGTGCCCTAGATTGGAACGATCTGACCTAAGCCAAACCGCAAGCACAACTCGTTGCGTTGAGGTTTGGCCAATGATGATCGTTTCAAGATGCAGTGCAAGGGGACGTCATAAAATTGCAAACCTATTACGTTTGAGTATAAACGCTTGTTTAAACCAATCAATTGTTTTTGTTAAACCTGTTTCAAAATCATATATAGGTTCCCAGCCCAACTCTTTTTTTGCCAGGCTAATATCAGGCTGCCTGCGTTTTGGGTCATCAATCGGAAGTTTCTCAAAAATAAGCCCACTTTTACTTTGCGAAATTTTAATAATTAAATTTGCCGCTTCTATAAGCGTTTGTTCTACAGGATTGCCAATGTTTACCGGCGTATTTAATTCTGATCCCATTAATAACAAAATCCCTGAGACTAAATCATCAACATAACCAAAAGACCTTGTCTGTTTTCCATCCCCATATATAGTTACAGGCTGATTATTTAAAGCCTGCGAAATAAAATTAGGCACTGCGCGCCCATCATTTTTACGCATTCTT
>QNCH01000094.1 GCA_003645745.1 Candidatus Omnitrophota bacterium | reverse complement strand
GATCACCTGAGTTTTGCGGAAGATATTACCAGCCCGCAAAAAGCAGGCGCGCAATTTATTTTGCCTCAGATTTTGGCTAAAGATATTTACGGCAATACATTAACTAATGATTACAGCGCTGCCCCTTACAGCGGAACAAAAACAATTAGCTATACTTTAAGCGGTG
The DNA here is from genome assembly GCA_003645745.1 of Candidatus Omnitrophota bacterium. Classification (GTDB taxonomy): domain Bacteria; phylum Omnitrophota; class Gorgyraeia; order B26-G9; family B26-G9; genus B26-G9. Next base: position 6,380 of record QNCH01000094.1, on the reverse strand, counting down.
CAAGCGATGCGCCTGACGGTAATGGCCTTGATTCCTGGACAACAACTGTGGATTTCACAAATGGCGGATCTACAACAACATTAGCAACAAATTTATACCGCAGCCAAAATACAACAATTACTCCTGTTGCTGCTGATTTAAGCGGCACAAATACTGCTTCTAATTCAATCACAGTTGGCCCTGAAATTAAAACTAAACTTGTTTTCAGCCAGGAGCCTTCAAGCACAGGAATAATCAATGCTGCCCTAACCCAGCAGCCAATAGTTGAAATTCAAGATACTTATGGAAATATAACTGCTGACACTGATGCGATTACGCTTTATGATTCTCTTTCAAACACAAGTTTTGTTGATGGAACAGGAAGTTTAAGCTCTGACGCTAATCCGCTTTCCGCAACAGCCGGCAGCGCGGAATTTGGCAATTTAACCTGCGATAGTTTGGGCACAATTTATCTTTATGCTGAAGATGTAGGGATTGCCAGTGCGTTTTCTCAGGCAATTACTTTTTCTGCTGCAGCAACTTCAACAGTTGATACTGCTGACAGCCCGGTAACTGATTTCAACCTGTACCCAATAAATGATACTTTAGAAAACAGGTTCGCAGTACTCAAATTTAAAGTTACAGATAATGGCGGGGACTCAACCGCGACTTTGCTTGACCAGATTGTAGTTAACATCGGCGGCACAGGCGCAAATGCAGGCACAGATATTGCCTGGGCAGGAATATATCAGGATACAACTCTAATTACAACAGGCACAATTACTAATTCAACAATTACTTTTGGCTCTAGTCCTGACGGGCAGTCAGACGCGGAGTTATATTCTGTTACAGATACAACTGCTGTGGAGTTTGCGGTGTATATTTATATGAATACAGAAAAATTAGAGGCAGCAGAAGCTGATACTTATACTTTTAGTATAAATGAGAGCCTAATCGGCACAGACACAAATATGTCTTCGCAGATGAGTTCAAATACCAGCAGTGTGAGTACAGTAACCGGCACAATTACAATAGCGGTTTCGCACATAGAAGTAGTTACATCACCAGCAGGTGAGTCAAGTGTAAGCCTAACCGCAGGCACAGCAGAAAATATTAAACTGCGTGCGGTTGACGCGAATAAAAATGTTGATTCAGATTATACAGGTAATCACACTTTTAAGTTTTCAGGGTTAAGCGTAATTGGCAGCCATCATGCGCAGATAAATGATGCTATTAATTTTGGCAATAATGTTACAATTCCTTTTACTTCTGGAGAGTCAGATGTTGTGAGCCTAACAGCTTATCGCGCAGAAACTGGAGCGGTTTCAGCTCAGGATCAGGTGATCGCGTATGAGGCATTTACTTTATCTGCTAGTGTTTCGGCAAGTGCAGCAAATACTCTCTCTGAGGTTTCAGGCAACAGCCAGAGTGGCGCAACAGAAGCAGTTTTACCTCAAGGTTTTGTGGCGCAGATAGATGATAGTTACGGTAATATTGTTTCCGGGCACACAGTTGATTTTGTTCTAAGCACTTGTCCTTCCGGAGCAGCAGGACAGAGTTTGTCAGCAAATTCAGCAGATACTAATGCCAGCGGCCAGGCAGAAACAATTTTAACTCTCGGTGATACTGCTGGAGATTATATAGTGCAAGCGAGTTCTTCAGATTTAAGCGGGTCACCTCTAAGTTTTACTGCCACCGCATTACTTATGGGTAGTTTAAATAAAGCCAGCGGCGATAATCAGAATACTTTTAAGGTAAATGAAATTTTATCTCTGGCTTTTGTCGCGCAATTATTAGACACAGAAGGCACTCCAATTCCTAATGAAACAATAAATTTTTCTATCCTTTCATCTCCTGAAACTGCCGCGGGCCAGAGCCTGTCAGCAGATTCAGATATTACAGACGCGAGCGGCAATGCTCAGACAATTTTAACTCTGGGCGATAAAATCGGCGATTATGTGGTGCGTGCTGCGATTAGTAATTTAACGGTTGATTTTACTGCGACTGCGCAGCCTGAAACTCCTGACAAAGTTTTACTTAGCGGGCCGTCTTCAGTGAGTTCAGAAGAAGTTTCTACTGCTTTTACCGTGAGTATTCAGGACGCCGATGATAACCTTAGCCAAGTAACGCAAAATACAGTATTTTCATTAACTACAACATCAGCAACTGGAGTTTTTTCTTCAGACAGTGCTGGAGAAACCGCGATTACTCAGGTGACTGTAAGCTCTGATACAAGTTCAGCGAGTTTCTATTATCAGGATACTACAGTAGGCAGCCCAACAATTACCGCGCAGCGCTTATCAGGCCAGAGCCTGAATACAGACTCTGATACTACAAGTATTAGCATAATTCCCGGAAATATTAATTACTTTATAGTTACTGGAGAAACTTCTACAATCTCTGCTGGCGCAAGCCGCCAGATTACAATTACCGCTTATGACCCGCAAGGAAATATAACTACAGGTTATTCAGGAGATATGAATATTATCTTTTCCGGCGCGAACTTATCTCCTTCTGCCCAGTCTCCAACGTGTTCAAACAGCAGCAGCACAGACATTGATTTTGGAACTCAGACTTTAGTTACTTTTTCCAGCGGCGTTGGCACAGCAGCTTTAAAAGTGTATAAGGCAGAAAGCGTGAGCATTAAAGCAACATCAGGCAGTGTAGCTACTTCTGATGCCAATGATTTGAATTTTATTGTGCGGCATACTTTATCCGATCACTTAAAATTTGCCGGAAATATCCCGGCTGCTCAAACTGCGGGCACAATATTTAATTTTGAAACAGCATTAAATGCGGTTGATTTATATGACAATCTGTGTGACGGGGCAAATGGGGCAAGCGCCTATATTGGGGAAAAAACAATCACCTGGCAATTAAGCGGCACAGCTAACGGGCCTGAGTCAGGCACAGATACTTTTACTAATCCGGTAACTTTTACCGCAGGGGCATCAGCTGCTGCCCTGCAGGCAACTTTGTACAGAGCCCAAGATACAACAATTACAGCGGCAGCTGCTGATTTAAGTGGCACAAATACTGCTTCTAATACAATTACAGTAAATGCGCAAGATATTGCTAAATTAAGTTTCTCTGTTCAGCCGTCGACTACAGTAATTACTAATGTTTCCTTAGCCGAGCAGCCTCAAGTTTCAGTGGCTGATGTTTACGGCAATGCTTGCGTAAGCGCTTCTGCCCAGATTACGCTTTCTGCTTCAACTACTTCCGGTACTGATACTCCGGTAACTAATGGTACCTTAACGGCAGACAGTTTGTCTGTAACTACAGAAAACGGCATGGCAGTATTTAGCGCAGTAAACTACAATTATCCTGAACAAATATATTTAAAAGCAACTGTTTCAGGATACTCTTTAGATGATATTTATTCTTATCAAATTACTGTTTCGACTGCCGGTGAAGCTGTAGTAAGCGCGGGCAGTCTTTTAGAACCTGACGAAATTTCTTCTTTAATTGATACTTATTCAGAACGCGCGGATGTGTTTGATTTTACGTTTACTGATACTGGTACAGACGGCTATGATTTGCAGATAAAACAGATTATTGTTCAAGCAGGCGCGAATGACACTACTGGAGGCTGGGAGAGTTTTATTAGCGGTGCAGTATTAAGCGATGGTACCAGCAGTCTGTTAGGTGTGGTTGAGGGCACAAGAATTGTTTTTGGCAGCGGAGAAAGCATAATTTATACAGTGAGTGACGGACAGGCAAAAACTTATACTCTAAGTATTTATTTAGAGTCCAGCCTGCCTGCAGGCGCTGACGGCAAGGCTCTGGAATTTTCTGTAGACGTTAATGATGATCTTAGCCTGGATCTTTTAAGTTCAAGTTTTCCTGAAAGCTCGGCAATTACAAGCGGAGCAAAGCCTGTGGTTGCGGTCACAGCAACTAAATTTGTTATCTCAGGAGAAGCGTCTGTGTCAGCCGGAGACGAGAGTGTGCTTTCAATTCAGGCACTTGATGCGAATAATAATTTAGACTTAGATTTTGCGGGCGATAAAAATATTGTGTTTAGCGGAGCGCAGGTTTCGCTTAGCGGTACGGCTCCAAGCTGCACAAATTATCTTGGTGTAGATATAAATTTTGGGTCAACAACTGTAATCTCATTTATCGCTGGAGAGAGTTCTTCTACAATAACCTTAAAATTATATACAGCGGAAATTGCGCGCATTAAAGCTACAGCCAGTTCTATTACTACTTCAGACACTGATGATTTAGATATTGTAGTTTCCGGCACAGTTGCAGCGCAACTTTTCTGGCAGGACGCTCCGCAGGAAACAGTTGCGGCAAATGCCCCATTGGCTGCGTTCAGTGTTTCTGTAAGTGATTGTTACGGTAATACTACATCTGAAACATCAGATGTAACAATCAGTGTTTCAGGAGGCACCCCTGGCGCTGTTAGTGTAAATACAGTAACCGCTGTTTCCGGCCTGGCAACTTTTACTGGTTTTAATGTATGCTGCGCGAGTTATCCGGGTATAGTTACTTTACAGGCCGCGTCTTTAGGCTTAACATCAAGTGCTGTTTCCAGTAATATAATTGTAGAAGAACAATATACGATTACTTTGAATATTCAGGACGCGACAAATGCTTCTGCTTTAACTGAAATTACTTTAGATATTTTGCAGGACGGCAGTTCTTTAACCGCATACCCTGTGGAATGCAATAGCCCGTATTCTTTTCAACTTCCCTTTGGCACATATTCTTTTAATCTAAGGAAAGCTTTATATGTGGAAAGCACAACAGAAAAAGTTGTAGGCGTAACCGCTGATGCGGTTGACGGATCATATGACAACGCGATTACCTGGACAATGTATATGACTTCTCTTGCGGAAGCAACTGCTGATTATCATGTTAAAGAGAGTTTTGTTTATGACGAGGATAATGATAAATTAACCGCGAGATTATGGCTGGAACGCCGCGGCAGTTTAGTGCTAAATGATGACACAAATAAATTAGGCACAGCTTCAATCCAGATATATGATGACACTAATCAGGAATGGTTAGCTATTTCAACTTTTGACGCTCCTAATCCTGTTGATTATACTACAGGTATGTATTTTAAGGAGATTGAAAATATTATAGCTGAAGGCGGAACTTATACTTTAACTGCCGGCAAGACTTATTTTGTGCGCTGTAAGATTAATTATGGCGGTTCAGAGGGCTCAGCCACAACGTATGAAGCAGGCGCGTCTTTGACAATTACTCAGGGACAGAGTTTAACTAATGTAACACAATCAATTGAAGAAATGAGTACAGCTATCCGCTCTGATGTAGCAGGCATAAGAGTGCTTGTTCAATCTCAGGCAGAAGAAACAAGAACAGCGATAGAAGAGGTAAAAGATGATATTTTAGAAGTAACCGGCACAACTTCTTTGCCTGACAGAATAGATTCTATGCGGGAAACAATTTTGAGTGATATCGCGAGTTCACAGGAAAGTGTGATTAGTTCTGTCCAGACAACTATAGGTGATGAGGTTAAACCGCATATTCGTTCTAAGATTTTAAACCGTGAAAAGAGAGTTAAACAAGGGGCAACAGTAGTTATTTCTTACCGCACAGAATCTGGATTGTCTCCGGCAATTGATCTTTATAACTCAAACAATGTATTAAGGGTAAGCAAAGGGGCGATGACAGAAATAGGCAGTACTGGTGTTTACAAATATCCGGTAACTTTCCTGTCGTCATGGGGCACAGGGGAATTTACGGTTGTGTGTTCTGAAACAACTCTTGGCACAGCCGATGCTTATACAATTACTGTAGTTACAGCAGATATAGAAGATGTTGCCAGCCAGGTAAGCGCAGTTTTGGGTACTACCAGCGGAATCAGTGATTTAGAAGCTAGTTCAACTGCTTTAAATACTGGAATTTCAGGACTGGATACAGAAATTTCAGGCCTGGATACTAAATTATCAGACATTAAAACTAAACTGGATACAATCAGCAGCGGAGCCAGTACAGGTACTGGAGTGAGCATTAACCCTGTATTGCAGGCAGAAGTTTCTCAAATGGGAACTTCCTTAACTGAGCTTGGCAATAAAATAGAATCCAGTTCAGCGTCTGCGTCTTCAGGCGTTAATATTGTCCAGGGTGCTGATGGTGTGGTTTTGCAGGGTATTTACGCGGAAATAGAAGCAATAGGCGCGAAATTAAAAGAAGCCAATTATGGTGGGCTGCCTGACTTAGCAGAATATCTGAGTGTGGACCAGGCCAGGCAGGATGATTTGATGTATTTAAAGAATAAAACAGAAGAAATGAAAGCAATAGTTGAGATGACTAATAAAATGATTGAAAGCATTGATTCAGGCGAAGAAAAACCAATTACCCACGAGTGGTATGAGTTCAGGTGAGAAATAGGGGACATAGTGAGATAATTAGGTATTGAGCCT
>QNCH01000093.1 GCA_003645745.1 Candidatus Omnitrophota bacterium | reverse complement strand
CGGGGTATTAGCGTTGATTCGTAGGGACTGCCCGAGGTCGTTTAATTATTGTTATCATTATTATTACGGATTTGATAAATCAACCCCCTACGTTTTAGTTTATTTTATTAAATTCACCAATGGCCTTAACATCAACCTTACCAGTTTTCTCGCCCAATCTCTTTGCCTGAGATAATCCGCCATCTTTGGGCCGTATTTATAATACATATTGACAAATGTCCTGCCGTAATAATTTGTTAAAAGATAGTTATCACGAAACCCGCTTAATATTTCCACCTCTTCTGCCAGAGGTGTTCCATAGGCTGCTGTAGCGATAAAACACCTTCCGCTGCCTTTATTAGTCGCGCTTGCACTGGCTGCATTAGCTACACTAAAGCTAATTTCATAATCATCTGGATTTGTATTCTCTAATACATCTTTACATTTCACATAATAATTATAGGTTTTCCCGTTTTCCAATCCAGTTACCTCAGTCGTATGATTTGTGCCTGTAGTTGCGCTAAAATTTGTCATATCAGCATAATCTGTGTTTTCCATACTTGAATATTTACAAGTCGCGTTCTCATCTGTACTTAAACTTATATCCGCAGCAGTTGTGCCTGCGTCTATTTCGCCTGTTGGAGAGCCACTAAAGCGAGTTGGTGGAGTGGTGTCTGAATCATCAGGCCTTAAATGATAATCTATTATATGGATATTAGGTGAAGCTGCATCGTGGCCATCTGTCCTATTATAAGGCCAGTTAGTGCCTGCATTACCTCCAGCAACAGATACATCTTTAATTGCAAAATAGATTTGGTTATTGTTATTTTCAATTTCATCAGGCAACTCAAATTGTGTGAAAACATCAGTACGCCAAGAGTCATTCCTTCTGATTCCATTAGGATAGGATGTATGTGTTGGCCCTCCAAACCACTCAGGATTAATTAGTGTAGCTTGATTATAATTTGCATTGGTAATGGGAGAAACAGACCATTTCACTTCAAAGGTAGATTGGGTATCATCATTCAAGTTCTCCCCAGATGCAGTTTCGTAGGATTGATCCTCCCAGAAAATTTGCCACTTGTCATCAATAGGCCAGTACCCAACCCACACGGATGTTACTGAATCATCGTTTTGATTTGGTTCTGCACATTTTGCACTATCTTGAGTTGAATAGAAATACATTTCATCTAATAAATAATATGTCTCTTGATTTTGCGCATAGGGTATTTCCATATACCACTGATTTAAATGTGCCATATAATTAAAGCCATTAGTAATCATAGTAGGATTATTACCTGCAACAAAAGAGTTCCTTCTGTGTTGCGGATGCTGATCCAATTCCACATGAATCCATGCGTCTGGACTAAATCTAAAATAATGATAATAATGTTGATTCCCCGGACCTTCGTAAGGACAACCATCTCCATTTCCATAAGCAGGCAAGCCAGTATAATCACAGACATAAGTGCCTACATGAAACATAGACCCTCGCTGTGTAGCAGAAGCTGACTCAATTCCATGCAAGTTTATATAAAAACTCCATCTGTCAGTTGAGCTATTTGTAACTCCTCTTTCCGATAATGGTATCCCGTCGTACCATGCCCACCAACAACTTTGGAAAGTGGAAGAATTGCCGCTATCATAAACTTTTAGGACACCACCTGTATTAGTAGAGGGTGCATGCGTTGTCGTATCAATAATAGCTAACGCATCGTTGCCATAGTCACTTTTTTCAAAAGTTCTAACACTTGGCCCCCACGGAAAATTTTGACTGCCACCGAATGGCCCATCTTCATTCAAAACCCATCCTGGATGCCCCGATGTAATAACAGAATTTCCTTCCTCATACCATGTCCACCCTGGCCAATTAGTACCCTCAGCCCCGTCCTGATTCCATCCGAATAAACACCCGTCAACCCCGTCAACACATTGTGCCCCCACACTCCCACCACCACCAAAAACTCCTGAAAAAATCACCAACAAAATTGCAGCAACAATTAAAATTCCCTTACCCATATCTTTTCCTATTTTAATCTTTCTCGAATTACCCTCACAAACACTGCGTAGATGCTACATTGCAATTTGCAATCTTTTTAAGCGGGCAACCGCCATTTTTTTATCTTAGCTAACCTCAACCATACCTACAGATTCTAAAATAATATCAGGTTCTATTTCATTAAATGATAAAACAGACACATCAGGCAAAAGCCTTTCTGTCAAACGTTTGAAATGCATTCTGATTTGCGGAGAGCAAAGGATTACCGGCCGCTCTCCTGCCTGCGTATTGCGGTTTATTTCTTCCAGAGTTTTATCTAAAATATTTTGCACTACTTTTGGCTCAAGCGCGAGATAAGAAACATCCCCTGCTTTTTTCACAGAGCTGCTTAAAACTTCTTCCAAATTAGGGTCAAGAGTTACTGCTTTAATTTTTCCCTCTTCATCCTGATTTTGCCGGCAAATATGCCTGGACAGGGCATGCCGCACATATTCTGTTAAAATATCTGTATCTTTAGTACGCGGCGCATAATCGCCAAGCACTTCAAGAATCGTAATCATATCTTTAATTGGAATTTTTTCCCTTAATAAATTTTGCAAAACTTTTTGTACATTGCCAACAGTTAAAACATTAGGCACAACTTCTTCTACAAGAGCAGGATAAGTTTTTTTCAGATTATCCAATAAATTCTTTACTTCCTGCCTGCCTAATATTTCATAACTATGAGTTTTAATCACTTCGATTAAATGCGTAGCAATCACAGAAACTGCATTCACCACAGTAAAACCACGGCTCTCTGCTTTTGCTTTCTGGTTTTCGCTAATCCACACAGCTGGCAAACCAAAAGCCGGCTCAGTAGTTTTAATCCCCGCAATCATCTCTTGCTGGGGATCAGGGTTCATTGCCAGATAATACCCCGGCATACTCGAGCTTCCAGCGATTTTTATGCCCCTGAGTTTTATCTCATAGTTATTCGCTTCTAAACGCATATTATCTTTAATTCGAATCGGAGGCACAATTATGCCCAGATCCACAGCGCATTGTCTGCGCACAGCAGTAATCCTATCTAATAAATCACCGCCTTGCTCCCGATTAACAAGCTCAATTAAGCCATAACCTATTTCTAATTCCAGAGTATCCACTTGCAGCAAGTCATTAACAGACTCTGGAGTTTTCTCAAGTGCTTTTTCTCCTGTTTTACGTTGTTTGTGCGTCTCCTCTGCCTGCTTAAAACTACGTGTTAAAGTACGCGCCAGGCTTCCAACAAAAAATGCCATCAAGAAAAAAGGAATCTTAGGTATGCCTGGAATTAAAGCAAAAACAACCAAAAAAACAGCCACTGCAGCAATACCTTTTGGCTGTGACAAAAGTTCCACCATTAACTGCTTGCCCAAACCATGTCCATCACGGGTAGAGGTGGTTCTGGTCACTAATATACCTGATGCTGTAGAAATTAAAAGAGCTGGAAACTGTGAAACAAGCCCATCACCAATAGTTAAAAGCATAAAAACCCGCGCTGATTCAGCAATATTCATATGCATATATGTTACGCCAATAATCAAGCCTCCCAAAATATTAACCACAGTAATAATTATCCCTGCAATAGCATCTCCTCTGACAAACTTGCTTGCGCCATCCATTGAGCCGTAAAAATCAGCTTCCTGTGATATTTCATGCCTGCGTTCAATTGCCTCATGCTCATCAATAATTCCAGCATTTAAATCTGCATCTATAGCCATTTGCTTGCCCGGCATAGCATCCAAAGTAAATCTTGCCGCAACTTCTGCGACTCTTTGCGCTCCTTTGGTGATTACAATAAACTGAATAATCACTAAAATTAAAAATATCACCGCGCCAACAACATAATTGCCTCCAACCACAAAATTACCAAAAGCTTTAATAATTTTCCCATCAAAACTATTGCCATTAAGTAAAATCAACCTTGTTGACGCGACATTTATTGATAATCTAAATAAGGTAACAATTAAAAGCAAAGTAGGGAATGAACTAAATTCTAAAGGCTTAACAAGGTAAACTACTAATAAAATAATCACCAGTGATAATGCTAAATTCAGAGCCATTAGGAAATCTAATATTATAAAAGGCAATGGCACAATCATAATTATCAGAATAGCAATAATGCTCCCTGCAAGAACAACATCACCTCTTTTAACTAACCCGGCTAAAGCATCTGCCTTATCAAAATCTGCCATATTTTTCACCCTTTTAATACCTTGTGCGCAAACTTGTTACAAATTTTCAAAAAAGAATTCAGTAGTCAGGAGTCAGAATAAAAGATAAATGAATACCTCTTAAGCAGTAATGTTTAGCTTTACTTTCCCCCTACTGAATTCTATATTCTAACTACTGAATTCTAATTCATTAGAGTAAGTTATTAGCCTGCAGCTTCTGCTTATTCAATTGGAATACATACGCGAGAACTTCCGCAACTGCCTGGTATAACTTTACTGGAATTGCCTCTCCAACTTCTACTTCTTTAAATATTGCCCTGGCCAAAGGCTTATTTTCCACAATAGCCACTCCATTTTCTAAAGCAATTGCTTTAATCTTTTCTGCTAAAATCCTCGCGCCTTTAGCAACCACCTTTGGCGCATCCATCTTTTGTAAATCATACTTTATCGCCACAGCTAAATGAGTAGGATTAGTAATCACTACATCTGCTTCAGGCACTTGCTGCATCATCCTTTTCCTTGCCATTTGAGCCTGCATAGAACGAATCCTTGATTTGATCTGAGGATTTCCTTCCATATTTTTTAACTCATCTTTTACTTCCTTTTTTGTCATTTTTAAACTTTTTTCATACTCCCATTTTTGATAAGCATAATCAATTAAAGCAACAATTAGAAGAAAAAAATAAATCTTTGCGATCAATTTAAAAAAAAGCATACCCGCAAAACTGGCAATTTCTGGCACACCCATCTCAGGCAAGAGCATTATTTGCGGCATAGCCTGTACAATTAAACTGTAACAAGCACGCACAACGATCAACATTTTCATCACACTAAAAACAAACCGCATCGCAGCCTTCATTGAAAAAATATTTTTCAGGCCTGAAAAAGGATTAAGATGTGGTAAATTAGTCTGCGGCAATAAAGGAGTGAGCGTAAAAACAACACCATGCTGGGCAATATTAATAATTATCGCAACACTAACTAACAAAATTAAGAAAGGGCCAAGTATACGGAAAAAAACAAAACCCAGCCCTGGCAAATAACTTGCAACAGCAGAAGCTGAAACATCAATATGCCCTAAATTCATAAAAATCGCGGACATAAGCAGCGTAAGCTCAGAAACAATCCCTTTGCCGTAATAAGATAAAAAAAGCATACCGGCAAGCAGCAAAACAATTGAATTTAACTCCTGGCTTGTCGCAAGATTTCCCTTTTCAATTGCTTCTCTACGTTTACGCGGCGATGCTTGTTCAGTTTTTTCTTGGTCATTATCTGCCATAACTTATACCTCTAAATCCATATCGATAACCCTTCCTGCTGGAGTTTATTTCGTATTTATTATGGAGCTCGTCGACAATTTAAAATTTCAGATTAACTATACTCAAACGTAATAGGTTTGTAAAATTTAGGCGTTTCCCTGTGCCCTAGATTGAAACGATCTGAGTTAAGCCAAACCTATTACGTTTGAGCATAGTATTTTTATTTTCTAATGTAATCTTATCCCAAACTACGCAGTAAAATATCCAAATCAATATTCAACTGCACAAACAATTTTTTAAAAACATAAACAAAAAAAGGCATTGATACAGCCATCATAATCAAACCTATGCTTATTTTAAATGGAATAGAAAGAATCAAAATATTCATTTCAGGAATTAAACGGGAAACTATTCCCATGACCATAGTCAGTAACACTAACGTAACATAAATCGGAGCGCTGAATTGAAAAGCAATCACAAAAACCTGAGATGACATCTGAATAAATTTCACTGCAAAGCCTGATGTGAAATGTACTTTTGTTAAAGCCACTAAATCATAACTGCCAATAAAAGCTTTTAAAAGCCAATGATGGCCATTAAGCAGTAAAAACACTAAACTGCCTAAGATTAAATTCAATTGCCCCACACTAGAATCCTGAGTTCCTGAAACAGGGTCAAACAAGCCTGAAAGCTGTAAAGCCATTTGCCTTCCAATAAAAAGCCCTGACAATTGAATGCCGTTAAACACAAATGTAGCAGCAAAACCAAGCACTAAGCCCACGCAAAGTTCTTTTAGAATTAAAGAAAAAAAAGACAACATACCTAATTGAGATAAAATAAGCCCTTTGCCAATTACAGGGAACAAAAGCAAAGTAACCATAAAAGAAAAACAAATTTTTACCGGAACAGGAATGCTGCGGTTATTAAAAACAGGCGCAGCCGTAAATATAGCTGATATGCGCACAAGAATTAAAAAAAAAATCTGGAAATCATTTATACTAATATTTAATATATCCATAGCTACCTTTGTATATTTCAAATTTCATATTTCAAATTGTAGATTATGGTAACCCAAATATTCCATATCCCGTAAAAAACAACATTAATCACACCTACAGCGTATTCTTTTGTTTCTAATTTGCAATTTGTAATTTGTAAT